>SHZE01000098.1 GCA_009692435.1 Deltaproteobacteria bacterium
CCGATTACGTCATTCAGGATGGCTCTTATGCATTTAGTTTCGATGGCGAAACGAGGCATGCGCCGACCCATGACTACATCGATGATACGGATCTGCGAGAATTCCTTCCGCCGGCTGTAAGCGTAAAGCAAGGCCGCAGGCGTCGGCGCTGACGCGGATGCATCGCCAAGCCCGGAATGTGCCCCGCGTGGTATGCCTTGAGAAGCGGCCTGGTCGGCGCTGAGTCTGAGAACGAGCGTTCCGTTAACGGTTGAGGCCGCTAATGCGGTCTATCGTCCTGAAGCAAACGCCGACGCGGTCACGGGCATGGCCAGAACGCGAGAGGTCGCCTTGCCATTGGGAGCCGACTGTACCCAGAGCACCGTCGCCGGGGCTGGCTGTCGCTGTATTGGAAGACGGAGCACGACTACGTGCCTATCGCTCGCCTCCATGGAGACCGCGAGTCTGGCTGGCTGCCCGCCCAAGGTCAACACGAACTCGGCGCCGATCCTCGCGCCATGGAGAACGCCGTGCTGCAGATCATCGCAATCCAAGTCTTCCAGACGGCGGCCGAAGCTATCGACCGCAGTACGAGTCTCGGCTGCGCCATAGAACAGTGCTACAAGGGCCGAAAGACATTCGCGTGCAGAACGAGCAGCAGAGAACTCAACCTCGACTCGTGAGTCGAGAATAGTATCGGCCGGTTGATTGAAACCTCTCTCCACAAGATTGGGGTCCAGAGCAGCCGCTTCTTTCGAATCGTCGCGCATCTCAGGTTTGCGATTCGATGGACATTCCTAAACCTGGTCCTCGCCCCACGCATCGCGCGTCCTTACGGTCGGCCTGGGCGGGAGCGGGTCAACTTCGGCGGGACGCCAATAATTCGGAATATCTGATGCGACGAATGACAGGCCGAACCCAACGGCGAGCAATGTTACTGGAAGTGCCTCGCCGCCCGGCGTGATGATTCCCTTTGGGAGTGCCAATCTCTGAATACTTCGTTTCTCCACGAAACTGATTGGAGGTTGGAGTAGGCGTTCCGAAACGCCAGGAACCAATGAGCCGCCACCGACGATGATGAGTGTGAGCGTCTCCCACAGGCCCGATCTAGGTTCCTTGAGATACGCGGCGCGGAAGCCCTTCACGTACACCTCGAAAATTCGGGATAGCACAGGCTTCAACGCAGCTGCGGCTTCAGAGGAGGTCAACAAACAGTCACCTACGCCGATGCCACCATCCGCCGATGCTTCTTTTGCCGAACGCACCAGTGAGCGGCTGTCAAACGCACCGCTCTCGGCATCGGGGTACTTAAGGCGCAACGCAGCCGCAAGAGCAATATCCATGTCGTCGGCGCCGACTATCTCAGTGTGGGAGGCATAGAATGACGCTCTTCGCTGGAGCGACACCGATCCGAGCCGAAAGAACGACACCGCGGTGGTGCCAGCTCCAACATCCACCAATGCGTAAAGGCCCTCCGCAGCCGAGGGTGACTCCGAGTAGGCGTGAATGGCGGCAATGGCTTCTGGGAAGAAGCCAAAAGACCGCGTTTCAGGGGCCTGCAATGGCTGCGCAGCGACTGTCGCGTAGAGCCGCCGAGCATCAACCCACAACATCCCGTTTATGATCTGCTCGCGGAGCAAGGTCGCGTGCCCAAGGACCTCTTGAAAGACACCCCCCAAAGATTCATGCGTCACCTGATCGAGCGGAGCTGCCACGTTGACAAGAACTGCCTCTGTCGAAGCTTCGACGGCTTGCTTTCGCGCGACCTCGGTTGCCTCATGAAGCAATCCCGCCACGAGTATCGAGCAGAGCTCACGGGGCGAGACCAACTCAGGTCCTTCAGGACCGCTGACCGTCAGCCCGCCGCTGTTGGTTGTGCACCCGTCTGAGGAACAGCGGCATGCGATTGCTCCCTCGGAACATGCGACACACACCTTCAGAGATCGAAATACCTGTCCCCCTTCACGGTCCTCTGCCATCTGCCCGAACCAGACGTGACCATCTACTATTCGGATGGTGCTGGGAACTGAGACCTTGTTGGTACCCTGGCCTGCCAGAACGCTGAGTTGTTGGTCTCTCCGAGCCGTCAGATCGCGGCAGAACACTTTGGTCGATGAAGTACCGAAGTCGACACCTAGATTCAATATCATTGCGGGATCCTCTGAGACTCATCTCCAGAGACGACGTTGACCACACCTGCCGCGAGCAGTTCCAAGCTGGGGCTGACTTTCCTGCTGTCATCGATATCCCGGCGCTTCGCGGCGAGTTCCGCCTCCAAGCGTCGAATCGAGCCCTCGATCATTCTGACGTAGCGAAGCTCTTGCGGCTTGTTTGTCCGACTGCGCAGCCTTTCGCGTTGACGCTGGAGCTTAACTGCGTAGGAGGCCTCAACAGTCGCCTTCCGGTTCGCGGCCAGTGTGTCGTTACTGTGCCGCAACTCGGTAAGCATTCCCTCGAGCCGCCTACCGAAAGCGCTTTGGGCTTGCTCGTAGAGTGAAGCCACTTCGTCGGCGGAGAGCGGCACCGAACTGCGCAACGACTGGCCACTACGCACGACATCGCTCAGGAGTTGCTCAGCGCTGAGGCGTTCTATCTCGGTGGATTGGTTACGAGATACAAACACCGGCTCAAATTGAAGGACTTGGCGGGCACCTGTAACCCTCAGCACGTGGAGAAGGAACAGATACCATCCAGGCGCGACAATGTCAGTCGCTACGGAAACCGCCGTCACTGGATGGATCGCAATCGCCTCTCGACGATAGAAGCCAGCGATCGCTTTGATCAGCGGGTGGTTGGTTGTCAGGAACTCGATCGAACGGTTCTTGAAGGCCAGCTCATTCTGGCAAGTGACCCGGGCCACTCCGCGATAAGCCTTTGCGAGAAACGGATGCAGGAGCGGATCATCCGTGTCTGCATGGCGGCGAATGAAGCTAATCAGCGTCTCGTCGATGGCGAGCTCCAGCTCGCCATCAACCGCCGTGTCGCGCAGCTCTGATTTGGGGAACCGTTCATGCAAGAACTCTCGCACTAATAGGGTCGTCTCATTCGGAGTGATGAAGCGACCAAGCGACTGTACGCGGCTAAGCTCTTCACGGAAATACTCGTCGTGTCCGACGAGTTGATCGCTGGTCTTCTCAAGCTCCTGGACCTCCTGGCGTTTTAATTCGAGGACAGCGGCCACCTCTTCCACCCGGCGTTCCTGCTCCTCAGGGGTTAGCCGCATCTTCAGCAGCTCCCTATGAAGCTGTTGAATTTCCTCGCCAAGAATCGGCTCGAGGTCGCCGATCGACTCCTCGAAGATCTTGATTCGGTCATACAGGCGCCTGAGGATTCGGTCCTCGATGGTGCCCGGAGTGGCAAAGTTGCAAATCAGAATGCGCTCAGACTCCTGGCCAAAGCGATCCAGCCTGCCGATCCTCTGCTCAACGACCATTGGGTTCCACGGCAGGTCGTAGTTGAACATAACATGACAGAACTGAAGGTCGAGACCCTCGCTACCGACCTCAGAACAAAGCAGCACCCTTATTGACGGGTCCTCCTCGAACGAGGCGAACGCGCGACCGCGCTCATCCGTTTCGGGTCTATCAGGTGTTGACGGAACATCTCCATGCACTACGACACAGCGATGGCCATCTGCGGCTAATCTGCGGTGAAGATAGCGAAGCGTCGACTTGAAGAACGAGAAGACGATCACCTTGCACCCGGGTTCTTCGTCGTTCAGCGCCGCGAGTGCGCCAACCAGCGCCGTGTATTTTGAGTCCGACGCCTCCAGATGCTTGAACTGAGAAATGAGGCCGCGAAACTCTGGATCTTGCTTAATGGAGCCAGATTGCGCTTCAGCTGCCTCAGGTGTCTCCCCGTCAGGCAGATCAGCGTCACTGGTCTTCGGCCCCTGAACGTTGGTCGCGAGCGTGTTTTCGATCAAGGCCGGAAGGGAGCTGGCGGCCTGTCGCTGAAGCATGAGGGCAGCAAAAGAGTTCGCATAGAGGTCCTTCGCAACGCGTCGGGAGTCCGTATTGGGATCCACGTTCTCGCGCATCCAGTCCAGCATTGCTTGCTCGAAACTGTCCACGAACTTGTTGCCCGATCGTTTCTCGTACCAGCGCCCGGCAAAGCCGACGATCTCGTCGTAGCAGGCAAGCTCGTCGGGCAAGAACGGGCTCTTGACCACACGCGGTGTTCGCACCGGTCGCTTCTCGTGGACGTCAACTTTCCGGGACCGGGTGAAGATGTGACCAAGGAGATTCAGGCCGGCCATCTGCCGTTGCAGTTCAACGACGTCCGAATGATCGTCGCCTCGGTAGGTTGCTAGACGCCGAATCGTATCTTGGTAGGCCAGGCTCTTGGCCATTCGGTGGCCCGCCGTTGTGCCCTCAATCTTCATCAGCTCGTCGGTGACCTCCTGCAGATCGGCAGGAAATCGTCCGAGCAGCCGTTGGGCGCGGATGACGTGCTGGTTTGCATTCAGTCGCTGCCGGAATGCGCCGATTTCGTCGAATTCCTCTGGATCAAGCAACTTGAGCAGCGCAAAGAGATTCTCGTTGCCCAAATGAACCGGCGTAGCAGTCAACATCACCATCGAGTCGGCGCAGGCCGATAGGGAGCGACCGGCGGCGTGCGAGTAGGTTTCCGTGTTTCGCAGATGGTGAGCTTCGTCGATAAACACCAGGTCAAGATGTGGCTGAAGAGCGTCCAGCTCGCGCAGAAGGTCAGCGTTACGAATCGTCTGCAGTGACACGATGCCACGCAGCTTGGTTAGTTCGCCTTCCGCTTCAAACTTCTGAAAAAACGCCCGGACGCCATCCGAGTTGAGAATGTCGAACTCCTCGTCAAACCGTGTCTTCATTTCCTTCTGCCATTTCTGGCGGAGGGCTGATGGGCACACGACGAGGACGCGACGAAGGTCTTGGCGCGCCCGCTCTTCGACGAGAATCAGGCCTGCCTCGATCGTCTTACCCAAACCCACTTCGTCTGCGATCAGCAGGCGGCGCTTCATTGAGCCGAGGTACTTGAGGACCGGCTTGAGCTGGTGCGGATAGAACTGCGTCCTTGACGCCTGAAACGAGTAGACGTTGTTGGTGAGCGGTCGCTGGATCTTGGTGATGGTGATGAGACGCGTGAGGCTCTCCCGCCCTGCGAAGGACTTCGCCAAAATGAGTGTTTCAACATCCCGGAGAGGTGTGAATGGCTCGAGTTCCTGCTCCGGGTAGCTTTCGGTTCGGCCGTCCGAAAACTTGATCCGATACCAGTCGAGACCGGCCATCTTTCGAGGGGCGCCGGAAACGGTTCCAATTTGATCCGGTTGATTCTTTAGTCTGACAGTGGCGCCGTCGTTGAACATGAAACTCAAGGCCTCCGCGAAGCCGGGTGCGTCTGAATCTTCAACAACCCGCAGATCTGAATCCTGGTGAACCCAGTGTGTGTGCCCAAACCGACGCGCCTGGATATCCCCGGGGGCTCGGTAATTGCACTCCACACTGCAGGGCAGGCCGGCGCGGAGCACCTTCTGAATGTTCTCTGAGTTACCGTTGGCACCCCAGATGGCGAGCTTCCCGCCACCCTCCAATAGACACACCAGCCTCTGGTTCTCAGGTGTGCCCGCGACTCCGCCTTCGTCAAACCCAACTATCCGAAAAGTTCCTCTCGGCACTAGGACTGGCTCCCTTTGAAGTCGCGACATCGAGCGTGGACGGTCTCCTGCCTGGCCTTTGCAGTGCATTACCCGCCAAGGCGTCACCCCCGGGGACACCTTCCCAGACCCCTCCGTTTGGTTGGAAGAGGTAGAGAATAGCCGAGTTTGCTATTCTGTCGACGATTCGTGACAGCCCAGGTCACACGTGACCTGGGCGTGCGTATCTCTCAAATTGCGCTCTCCTCCAGGACGACGATGACTGACGACGAAGAGCAGGACCCCGAACCGTTCTACCTCGACGAGGACACCTACTTTGAACGCCTGCTAAAGATGAGCTTGGACCCGGAGTGGGAGAACCAGTTCACGGCCGGCGTCTTGGACCAGGAGGACGCCGACGACCTGGTCGAAGGCATTACACTCGCGGACCTCCCTCGGGTATTTGCCGAGTGGTGCGCAACGACTGGTGACCCGTGGGCGCAACCGAGATGGCCGTCGTTCGCCGCCTCTGGGAAGTCGGACGATGAAATTGACAGACTCGAGCCCGAGCAGGCATTCGACTTACTCAACTCCTTGCGGGAGCGAGCCGGGCAACAAGCATTGGTCAAACCAGGCGGGGAGG
>SHZE01000099.1 GCA_009692435.1 Deltaproteobacteria bacterium
AAAAGGACTACTCGGGCGGGAGTTAGGGTTGTGGCCTGCCAGGGTCCACATAAAGATAGCACATCAAAAATGGCCATCGACGGAGCGCCGGATTTTCGGCGCCGGATTTTCGACAGCCAGGGTCAAAGGCCGAAAGGCGTATGGTCAAAATACTCAGCCGCGCTCGAAACCAAGCGGCGAACGGGCTTTTTGATTACTTGACGCTGGGAATCTCGGACGAAGGTTGGCTGTTCGGCCATAGATCCTGGCTGTCGAAAATCCGGCGCCGAAAATCCGGCGCTCCGTCGATGGCCATTTTTGATGTGCTATCTTTATGTGGACCCTGGCAGGCCACAACCCTAACTCCCGCCCGAGTAGTCCTTTTCGGCTCGGCTGAGTAATTTGACCATACGGGAGTCCACCCTTCACCTTGGAACAAACAGAACGCCGAACGCATTACTGACACCCGACGAATCAGACACTCACCTGACTGACCTGCGTTCGGAGTACCTGTGCTTCGGGTCTCTCGTCGGGGCTGACGGAGAGACATGGTTTGATGATACTCATCCACCGGGCAGGCAGACGCGGAGGTATCGAACGTATCGAGCGTGCATTGGCCCAGTTCTCTATCAGGATCTGTTGGTGCGTGAGTCCAGTTCGGCATTCAGGTCCGTACTGCTACATTCTTGAAAGTCGCAGTTGCAGGCAAAGCATCGTCGTCAATCCGTCCGGCAAGTTCTTCGGAGCGGGGAGCCCACAAGTTAGCGTGCAGGCGCATAGGAAGGTGCGGCAGGGGAGTGGGATCCCAGCCCACGCGTTCGTGGACGATCCTGTCGTCCACTGACCATGTGATGCGGCCCGGTCGCCAGTCGATCGCGTAAAGGTGGAAGTCCAGCGTGGCGTCAAAGCCGAGGTCGATGCGGCAGGGCGAACCCCGGTAGCCAAAACCTATTGCCGCCCCATCGTCACCGGGGTTGAAGAACACGTTGACGAGCATACTCCGCACATCGCTGCCGGGCAGTTCAACGTCGATCTCCTGCCGAGGTGAGCCCCGATGGAGAAAGAAGCCGGTAACGAGGCCGGAGCCGCGAGCGGCCTTTATCTCGGCCTCGAAGCGCCCGTGCTGGAAGGAGTCCACTGACGCGAAAGCGCCGGAGCGGTACGGCCGGTTCCCGGTGGCAGTTTTGCTGATGGCGAGTTGCGAGCCACACTTATCATGCATCAAACCTTCTCGCGCGAATGACGCTAGATTGCCCGGAAAGGTCTCGACGAGCCCTGTAAAAAAGGGCGTCGGGCCCGTCATCGCTGCATGTAGGAGGCACCTTCCTGCGAGCGGCATGGGCTGACGAGTAGGAGGTTTTGAGTCCCAACCACGTCCCGGAGGTAGAACCCAAGGCGAATCGTCCAACCGATGAGCCTTACGTCGGCTAAGGATAGACGCGTGCCACTGGCCCGGACGATCATCTCGGAAGATCCTCCAACTTCGGGGGGCTCCAACAGGGAAGGTCTGAACGGGTTGGGCGAGGCAGAGAAGAGCGCAGAGTGGCTTCCACAATTCCACGTCCGCTCGGCTCGGCGGTAGAACCGCGATCCGGGAAGATGGCAGACGCGCGAGTTCCAGCTTGTGCCGGAGAGGAGCGTTCGTCTCCAATACGAACTTGGCGTCTGTTCTTGCGATTGTGGCAGACAGTGCGTCCGGAGCGAGCGGAGCGTCGACGAGGGCGTCAAAGTCCTCGAAGAGGTTCGGAAGGTCCCTCGCTTGGATCGCCTTTTCGTCGCCATCGAACGCCCGGACGCGCAGTCCGAGCATCGATAGTGCCATTGCAAGGCCTTCGTGTTCGTCAACGGCGGTCCAAGCTAACACCGGGCCAGCAGGTGATTTACCGGGCGACACTGGATCCGAACGCGCATCGACAATTCCTGCCCGTGCCAAGAACGGTAGGATGGAATAGGAGTTGCTTGAGACGCTATCCGGTCTCTGCAGAATCACGGGCGAGGAGAGCGCAAGTGCACGTAGTTCCTCAAAGCGATAGTTGATCCACATATCGACGGGACCGACGACGGGCATCGCTCGCAGAAGGGTTGCTGCGCCATCGCGAGACAACACATAACCGGAAAGAAACCAAAGTCCTCGCTTTGGACGGAATAGCGCATCGCAAACATCGGCACGTTCCGCCGTTCCGCCGGCATCCTCAAAGGAGAGATAGAGCAAACGCGGCCCACCCTCAGCGTGGCAACGCTGAAGCGCGGCATGCCAACCGCGGTCGATCGCTCTTGCAGCGCCGCGTCTGAACCAGACATCGTCTTCGAGCACTAACACGTAATGGTCGGAACCTGTCGCGATAGCCTTCCAGACCTCCACGTGCGACCTCGCGATTGCCACTTCCTGCGGCGTCATTCTGATCGGCTCCTCGGCGTCGAAGCACTCCGCGAGTCGCGTATCTGGCTGGACATAGAGTTGGTCACCGACGCGGTAGATCGAATCTACGTCAAGTGTTGCCGCGACGGCCCGGCCATCTCGGGCGTCCACCGCTGACAGCCGACTTGTGATGGAGGTCAGTGGAGCACCGCCGGAAGTCCGGAATCGGCTGAGCTCGCGTAAAGTGCGCCGCAACCGTCGCGGTTCCCGGTCGAGGTTCACGATTAATACCTTTCCGATCATTCCCTCACCAGTGCCGAACGCCGAGATCCGACCGCCGGGAATAACGCCTGCCACGGCGCGCAGCGCGCGGAACGCGAATCTCTGAAGATAACCTGTGGTTTGAAAGAGATTCATAACTTGGCTCTCCCTCTGCATTACACCTCAGCAACCGAATACGTTGCGCCAGTTGCGGGCATCGCCTCGATAGGAGAGATCCCAACGCGTTTCCGCGATAGAGTTCCAGTCGCGCAGTAACTCGAAGTCGCAGGGAAGACCGGCCAGTTCGATGTGGCGAGCGTGGGCTGCAAGAGCGATGGTAAAGTTGCCGGGCCCGGTAGTAGACTGGATCTCGGTAAAGCGCTCCTCACCGAGTAATTTGTCGGTCGCACGAGCAAGCGCGCGTCGCAGGACCGGATGGTTTGCCGGCGCAGCGATCGGGTCGTTGTTTACGTAGAAGACGCGGCCGCCAGTCGGCAGATCGGCTTGCCAGATCTCGGCCGCCGGCAGCATCCCGCGGGCCGGAATATCGTAGCACAAAGGCTGCACCTTGAGCCTGCCATCTCGGAAGATGTGTTTCCAGCCGTCTCCCAGTAGCACATCGTCCGCATCGACGTAAAGCCCACCCTCCGCGAGTACAAAGCACATACGCAGATAGTCGCAACGCATCGCCGGGTGGCTGCAGCGGGCAAATGCTTGGCGCTCTCGTTCACCGAATACATCCGCGATGTACGCAGCCGCAGAGGAGTCGTCGAACGTGTAGAACTCGAAGCCCTCGTCGCGGAGACGTTCCCAGCTATTGAGGCAAGCATGGACGTCATCTGGCAGATCGTCTGGATCGTGCCAATACCTGATAAGCTTCTTCGGGATTATCGCCGTCTCGGTGCGGAAGTCCTCGACTGTGCTCGGTGAGCGTTCTAATTGCTGCAAAGTAAGGTATCGTATGAAGGCGGATCGCAGACTTTCGCATTCCTCAAGGCCGGGCAAGTATGGATCCATGTTCTTTAGTCCTCGAAAAAGCCGGTTCTTGAGTCGAATGGTTCCGGTGATAAGTTCTTCGTGGCGCAATGCTCTTCCAAATGTCGTGCTTAGTGGCATGCTGTTCACTCTCAGCGTTCCGCTCCTTTCAGGTACGTCTGATACTGCTGGGAGCTCTTCAGGAGATACGCTCGGCCATCGACTGCGAATCCGTCAAGGCCGTGGTCGACAGCGTAAACATCGAGATCAGTCATGTTATTTATGAAGCCCTTGCCTTTGAAATTAAGAGATGTGTTGCACAGAACTCCGTAACCAGTGCGAGCTTTGAAAGCGACAAGAAGGTCGAATAGATTCTTGTTAGTTGTAGGCGTGACCGTCTGGAGGCGAGCGGTACCATTCACATGCGTGACGGCCGCCAGTGTACGCGTAGTCGAACGGTATGTATACAGCATATACTGACTTTCACAATCGCATCCAAACCACTTGCTGGCATCATCTCGAAGACAGACCGGAGCTATCGGACGGAACTGCTCGCGTTGCTTGATCTCGTTCAGTCGCACTCTAGTTTCATCTCGAAATGGAGCGGCAAGGATGGACCTGTTGCCGAGCGCTCGAGGACCAATCTCGTATTTACCGTTTACCCATCCTAGGATGAGGCCGTGCGCCAGCATGTCTGCGACCCTGGCGTTATCTTTCTGGTAAATATCATAGTCGCCTTTTTTTAAGGCGGAATTCGCTCGAAAATCTAGTCCTGAGTAGACGCTCCAATCGATTTTTGGGTTAGCGGTATAATGAAACTGTGCATCGATAGCGGTGCCAATTGCGGCCCCTGAGTCGTTCGCGCACGGGGGGACAAAGACCTCCGAGAAGAGGCCCGTCTCCTTCCATTTGGTGTTCCAATCACAATTCAGACCGCAGCCGCCCGCAATCACCAGCGGTTGCCCTTTCTTCAGGTTTGCCTTCGCAAACTGGTGAAATATATCGAACATCGCATCGCTGTAAATTCCAGCAAAATTGCGAAATTCCGGATCGTCAAGGCCGACGTCGAGGTGAGGTGCCTGCTTAAGGGCATGGTAGTCACTAAGCTTTTGGTACGCACCGTCCAGTAGGAAACTGAGCAACTCCTTCTCAGCGGCAGAAGGTGTACTGCGTTTCGAGAACGAGGCAAGGGCCATCAGCTTTCCAGCATCCGAATTGCGTGGATAAGGCCCGTCCTTTGGGAATGTAGGATCAGCCAAGCCGTACAGCAGACTGTATCGATTTCCTGGTTGTTTTAGAACATCAGCGATTAGCGTGATATTCATCTCGGGATCGATCTCGTAGAATGTACCCATCTCGCCTTCCCACACCAATGCGTAGCATGGGGTACCCATCGGCAGAGCCGACATACCAAACGCGCAGAGAATGTGAGACCGCTCATGTGAAGACGAAAAAAAGTCTGCCTTGCCTCGCAGCAGCCGCCCTTTGTCTACTATAGAATTGGCGCACGACAGGCCTCGATAACCGCTGTTTCTGTGAGATCCATATAGATACTCGTGATGGTGTAGAGGCCACCAGCCGCTCATACAGATGACATCTGGAGTGTCTCCAAGCAGGCTGACAGCATCGAGAACGTCAGTTACAGACACCCCAGAACATCTATAGTTGGAGTCTTTCTCCGATTCGACTGAAAATATCAATCGAGAGTCTTGAAGAAAGGCAATGGCGCCGTCGTGGCCTGGGTTGTAAGAGAGGATTTTCATGTCTTTGGCACCCTTCAAAGTCGTCAATTCGTCGGGTTCACTAAGATACTGATTCTTTCCACCAATTATGCATGCAGGGTGGCCATTCGCACGACCGGCTGTGATCCTGAATTTACTCTGCTTGCTCACCAAGGGAAGTAGTTCGAGCCCGTACATCCCTCCAGATTGGATTGCTCAACCCGGTGCCCGACTCGTGAGTGACGCTGGCGGTTGCACGACACCAGTTCAGGTGTAGTGTTTCAGCCCAAATGGCATACAGTCTAAAGTAGCCGACCTTCTCTTCCGCGTGTAGTGAAAATGAAAACCCTGGGGAGAAAAGACATGAGCAAGCGACGCAAGCGGTCGGCGGAGGAGAAGCTGCGGATCGTGCTGGCGGGCATGCAGCCTGATCGTACGCTGATACTCGATGATTTTCTGCTGTTCGTCGTGGATCCACCCAGCCACGATCGACAGCAGAAGCTGCCACGGCTGAAGAACGAAGTTCATGTTGCACCCGAATGGCGGTTTCGCCGACTCTGGCGTTGTCGGCTCACGTATAAATCGGCCGACATGAGGCTGGTGCGAGTCGCCTCAAGTGCCATCTTATTCAGCAGTTACCGATCGGCTGACTATTTTGACCACACGGGAAGACCTCACGGAAGAATTCGCTCACGGATTATCTTCTCAATCGCCCTGCTGTCGAACCCCGTATGGTCAAATTACTCAGCCGAGCCGAAAAGGACTACTCGGGCGGGAGTTAGGGTTGCTGCCTGTCGGGGTCCACATAAAGATAGCACATCAGAAATGGCCATCGACGGAGCGCCGAATTTTCGGCGCCGGATTTTCGACAGCCAG
>SHZE01000014.1 GCA_009692435.1 Deltaproteobacteria bacterium
CGTCTTGCGCCTCACGACCACTGGCATTTCGGATCGGGTCATGGAGATTGCATGCGGCTTGCACAATCTCCGCGTCAGTTGTCGTCACCCGCTCCCCACTTTCGATTTGTTCAGCTTGCTTAGCCCTGCTTAAACCCGATAATGTCTACAGATTCTGAATGGGAAACGGAATCTGAATCTTCTCGCGTTTGAACTGATACCAGATACGTTTCAAGACGTTCGACTGAATGGTTTCATAGTCCCCAAAGTCGGAGACCCAGAACCGCAGCATGTACTGGATGGAAGAATCTTGGTACGCGTGCAACCGTACTTCCGCCGGGGGCTCGTGGCACACGCCAGTGGTATCGTATGCACAGCGGAGCAAGACGGTATCGATCCGCGAAGGCGGGTGTCGGTAATCGACACCCACCGCTACCTCGCACGCGTGAAACGGTGTGGGGACCGAAAAATTATGGATTTCCATTTTCGCCACGAGACTGTGGGGGAAGGAGACCAGGTCGCCTTCCCTAGTGCGGAGAGTGGCGGAACGCCAATCCGCTCGCTCCACCACGCCTTCGCAAGTCCCGATTTTCACCCACTGACCCGTGATGTACGGGCGTGACAATTGCATACCAATGCCGGCGAAGAAATTCCCCAACGTTTCTTGCAGCGCGAGACCAAGAATCAGAGAGACAATGGCGGAACTGGTCGCGAGCGCGGCGACATCCCGCCACGCCAATACCTGGGGGAGCAGAAAGAGGAACAACGCGGTGTAGACAATCCCGCGGGCGACGGCGCGCAGAATATCTGGCACGATCGTGCTGTAACGCACGGCTAACACATAATCGAAGATAAACGCACTGCACGATTCAACCACGAAGAGCACAAGGACGGTGGACAACGCATACTCGGTGAACTGCGTGAACGTTGCCAACATTGACGAGGGCCCCAGCAGCGGAGGCAGGACCTGTCGCACGATCCACAACAGCGTGAGGAGTGGTACCAGGACATACGCGCTCAGCCGTGTCCGTTTGGTCAACGCGCGGACCAACGGGGATTGCCATGTGATGACGCGAAAAATCAGCCGATAGACGAAACTCAGCCCAACAAAGAGGCCGATCGCCTCTACCCCTGTCATCATCTCTTCAGACCACACGATCTCTCTCCTTTGACGTCTACATCACTTGCGGTTCTCGACAACCTGTTGTTATTTACTATCATTCGTTATGATAACGGTCTCGGTCGACCTGTGGCGATTTGGTTGCGAGGAACAGCATGGAAACACCAAAGACTCAGCTTGCGACACTGTTCGCGGACATTAGTGGTAGCACACGGCTTTATGAAACATTAGGGGATGCGGTGGCACGACGCTACGTGTCCGAATGTCTCCAGCTCCTGATGGACGTGACCGGTCAGCATGGAGGCAACGTCGTCAAAACAATTGGCGATGAAGTGATGGTAACATTGCCTGACGCCGATAGCGGCGGACGAGCCGCCTCCGCCATGCAAGAGGCCATCACGGCACGCGCGGTGATGGAGAGAGTGCCACTCGCCATCCGCATTGGTTTTCACTACGGCCCGGTTATCGCCGAAGGGGGCGATGTCTATGGGGATGCCGTCAATGTGGCTTCCCGCATCGCTGGGCTCGCCAAGGGTAGTCAGATTCTCACCAGCCGACAAACAGTGGAGGCGATGGCCCCCGCGCTTCAGGCAAAGACGCGCATGATCGACCAGGCTTCCGTGAAGGGCAAACAAGAAAGTATCGACATTTATGAAGTGATCTGGCGAGAAGACGATCTGACGCAGATGGAGGCGGTCGTGCGGCCTCATCCCGTGACAGAGACACGATTGTCGCTCTCATACCTCGACACGGAAATTGAAATGGGTCCTGGGCGCCTCAGCGCGGTGCTGGGGCGCGGGCAAGGCAACGATCTCGTCATCGCGGACGAGTTTGCTTCCCGTCAACACGCGCGAGTCGAGAGCCGCCGGGGCAAATTCGTCCTTACCGACCAAAGTACGAACGGAACATTTGTGCTCACGCACGAGGGGAAGCATGTCCGTCTCCACCGTGAGGAGTTGCTCCTCCAAGAAACCGGGATGATCAGTCTCGGCCGTGTGGTAGACTCCCAAGCCCCCACGGTCATTCGCTTTCGGTTGTTCACGGGGACGGCACGGTGAACAGCACTATGCCGCCGAGGGCGCGGTAGAAAAGAGCGCCGATGGAAAAACCACCACCATCGTCCGCTCACGATCAACCGCTCGATTTCTTCGCGACCGCTTTAACTATTCTGCTCTGCGCGATTTGGGGTGGGGCATTCATTGGGATTAAGATCAGCACCATCGACATGCCGCCCTTGGGTTCGGGCGCGGCGCGGTTTGCGCTGACGAGTGTCGTGCTGTTGGCGTGGGCACGCTATCATCGCGTACCGTTACGCTGTCGCCAAGCTGACATCGGCACCCTCGCGGTGACAGTCGTCCTCTTCTTTTACATTAACATTACCGCGTATGTGGGCACGTCCTGGACGACGGCGGGACGGGCGACCGTCTTCTTCTATACACAGCCGATCTTTCTGGCGTTATTGGCCCCCTATTTTCTGCCAGGGGATCGTCTCACGCCGCGTAAACTCTATGGGCTCGGCCTTGCGCTGATCGGCATTGTGGCGTTGTTTTTCACTAAACTCAGTGGACAAGCGACATCAACTCTCGCCGGTGATCTCTTTGTCTTAAGCGGTGCGCTCGGCAGCTCGTTCTCCGGGATTGCCACCAAACACACCGCTGGTCGCATTCATCCGGTCGCGTTGATCTGTTGGCAGTCGTGGATTTCCTGGCCGCTGTTAGGGCTGATGTCGTGGTGGTTAGAGGCGGGGCGACCATTCCTCTTTACCAATCGCGCTATTCTAGCGATTCTCTATCTGGGAGTGATTTCCGCCGCGTTTGGTTTCGTTGCGTTTGCTTGGTTACTGCAACGCAACTCCGCCACGCGAGTCACAGCCTTGACGTTTCTCGCGCCGGTGTTTGGCGTCTCCTACAGTTGGTTCTTTTTCGGGGAGACCTTCGCGCCGTTGCAATTGCTGGGCGTGTTAGGGGTATGCGTCGGAGTGTATGTCGTGAATAGTCATGGCAGGAAACGGGAGAAAGCTATGGGCGCTGGGAGTTAGGCGTTGGGATTTCGGATTTCGATCAAGGCAGTAGCAGTCTTCTTCCAAATCCCAAATCCCAATGTCCATAATCCAAGTCCTGCCTTCATCCTCCGACTTTCAGTACCAGCTTGATCCCAAACTGCTCAGCCGCATTACCGCCAAGCATTCGCGCGATGGTGGGTTCATCGACTTGCGCGTGCGTCAGTTGCTGAATGGCGTCCCACGCACTGGTCGTATCCTGATGCGGATAGCGGGACCCCCAAACGATCTTTTCCGCGAATTGATGGGGGAGTTTCTGGATCAAGCGCTCCTCGGCATCGAACCCCAGCATCACGTGCCCTTCTTCCCACATTTCCTCGACATCGGTGCGCACGGGATAATAGTGCAACAATGGCACAACGCGTGACGAGGCTTCCATCTTTTCTAGCACTTCTTCCATCCACGAAGCTTTGCCATGGGCAACGACCACTTTCATACGGGGATAGCGTTGCATCACCGTGAAGCCAATCAAGGTCGAGGCCACGAACATGTGATTGTCCAGCCAAGGGGCCAAAATGGGCGCGATTGGATGACCCAACGGCGGTGAGGAAAAGAAGGAGATATTGGGGCCGTTCCCACCACCGGCACCCGGCCCACCCCCAGGCTCGCTGATGAACGTGCGGTGATGCAACCGGTTCTTGATCTTCTCAATGAAGGGTCCGTGTGAAGTCCATTCGGGATTCCATAAGCCTGCTGTGGGATGCACGACCGCTGGCACGCCGAGGTGCTCCAGCTCCGCCCACAAAGGATCGTAATAAGGATGGGTGAAGTAATGCCCTTCAATAAACATCGGGCGAATAAACGCCCCGCGAAAACACGGAATCGTCGCGATCCGTCGTAACTCGGCGACGGTGTAGTCCATGTTCTGCAACGGAATCATCGCCGCCGCGAAGAGCCGCTCCGGTGCGGCCTGACAAAAATCGGCAATCCAGCCATTGTAGGCCCGCGCCAACGCGTAGGCCACGTCCGGGTCCTCAATCAGATGAAACCCTTCGGCGAACCAAGTGGGATACAGAAAGGCTTGATCCACACCCATCGCATCCATGTCACGTAGTCGCGCGTGGGGATTCGACGCCCCTTCATTCGCCGCGTGCCGACGATCCGGATCAAGGTCGCCAACCTGCTCCCAGGTCATGCCCGGCTTCCAGATCGCATGACGGGGGATATTACAGTTCATCGTGTCGCGAAACATCTTGCCGTTGACCTTGAGGTAGGAGTTGAACTCTCCATCTTCGCGCCACAATGCGGATTTGCCAAGCGTTCGGTATTCCGGTTCCAGGTATTGCTCCCAGACCGCCTTGGGCTCCACGACATGGGAGTCCGCGTCGAACACCGCGAAATTCTTGCTCGTGCTCATGCGCGCGCTCCTTCCCGAGCGTGGCCACTCGTAGCGTGGCCGCTTGTTGCGTCGCCGCTCGCGGCGTGACCATTGGCGCGACCATTCACGCGAACGCTCTCTCCGACACGACGGACGATCCCGGCTTCGGGCTCCAGCGAGCGTTGCACTTCTTCCGCGGTAGGCCACCAGTCGGGCCGTTCTATGCTCGTGACGCGCTCGCGGATAAAAGTTTTCGGCGCGTCGATCTTATACATTTTGCGCGCGTTCTCGCCCAGGAATTTGTTCTGATACGATTCCGGCAATCCACACTTGCGCATCATCTCGATCGCGCGCCACGCATCGTCGCCGTCGTGATGATAGACATCGGAGGACCACGCTAAGATGTTACCGTAGAACTCTGGCAACCGTGATGGCGGCGCTTCGTCGCCTTCGAAGCCGGTAACGCAATGCTCGAAGAAGGTCTCGCTCGGTAACCGTTTCAGGCGCGGCATCTGGCGCTCGTTGCGGTAGAGCTTGTACATCTTGTCGCATTCATCCAACAAAAAACTCAGCCACGTGGACGACGCCTCGAAGACGGCCGCGCGAATCTTGGGGTGCTTATCAAAGAAGCCCGACATCAACGTCAGTGTCACCCACAGTGCGGCTTCGGCCTGAAAATTCTGCACATTGGTAAGAAAGAAGTGTGGCAGACCCGAACTGTAGACGGTGCGAGAGATTAGTTCCGCGCCGGAATACTGTTCGGTATACCCAGGCGGTTTGAGTGACCCTCCAGCGGGGAAGGGGTGCATGCCGTAGACGACCCCGGTTTCTTCCATCGCATGCCACAGCCGCTCATATTTGGGCTGGATCGGATAATTGCCCATCGCATCAATTGGGCGTACAAGCCCCACACGACAACCCTTGGCGGCCACGCGGTAAAGTTCTTGCGTGGCGAACCCCGGGTCTTGCATGGGCAACATGGCCGCGAAGAAAAGCCGATTGGGGTCCGCCTGGCAGTAGTCATACGCCCACTCGTTGTAGGCTTTGCACATGGCCTTCGCGCCGACGGCATTCTGGAGCCACGGGTAGGTGTCAATGTCAGTGGGAATAATCATCACCTGGTCGATACCTTGCACATCCATATCGCGCAGCCGCGCGGTCGGTTCGTAGGAACCCTTATGGTCGATATAGTTCGCTTGCTCTTTGGTGAGCGCAGTCGCGGGATTGAGGTTACGGACATTGAGGGCACGTTGGATGTCATGCTTGAGGCCCGGTCCCGCTGACGTGAGGATATTCACAAAGCCCGCCGTGCCACCGATCCGTTGCGAGCCGATACCCGCGCCCGCGTGACCATTGACGATCAACTGCTTGGTCTCCGCGTCAAACCACATCGTGGTCTTCAGAGCCTCCAGTTCATCTTTCGTGAGCCAGTCCTTCGCGCGCTCCCATATCCACGCGGGCTCGGTGACGTGGGCATCGCAATCGAAAGTGGGGAAATCTTTCGTCATTGGAGCAAACTGTTGTACGGGCATGGAGTTCCTCCTTAGGGTGGGCAGGATGAGACGTAGTGTAGGAGACGAGCGGTAGGAGTACAAGGCGGCAAAAAAGGCAGAAGGCAGAAGACAGAAGACAGAAGACAGAAGACAGAAGGCAAAAATGGAAAATCCGCTTCGTGCACTATCAACTCTCCCGATTCCCTGTCTCCTTTTTCACCCCGACCTTGATGAATTTGCGCATCGGCATGGTGCGCGGAGCACCCGCCATGCTGCTCTCGATTTTGCCATGTCTTCTCAATGTTTCGTATATATCGTCACGATCCGCTCAATAATATCAGTCGTGGAAAAACCTGATTGATAGGGAATCAACACGACCTGCCCACCATACGCTTCGACCACGTCTCGCCCCACGACGGCGTCCGCACCCCAGTCGCCGCCTTTCACCAGCACGTCAGGTAACAACAGGCGAATCACTTCAAGCGGCGTATCTTCCGCGAAAATCGTCACGTAATCAACCACGGCTAAGGCCGACAACATCACTGCCCGTTCCTCTTGATTGAGGATCGGCCGCCGCTCGCCTTTCAACCGTTTGACCGAGGCATCACTGTTGATCGCCACCACCAGCACCTCACCGAGCGCTTTCGCTTGAGCCAGGGTGTACAGATGCCCTGGATGCAGGAGATCGAAGCATCCGTTAGTGAAGACGATCCGTTTTCCCTCGCGGCGTAATGACGCGAGGTGTTCCGCCAAGAGAGCGGCTGGGACAATCTGGGTTGATTTCATCTCAGCCCTGAGATTCCAGAGAGTGATTAGAATGCCGACCGGCTTGAGGAACTCAAACCCACGAAGGTAATCAAGAAGCGAAACTCAAGCTCCTTCGGGTTGACCTTATCAATCAAGCCCAGGTCGACATACCAGCAGTTCTGCGGCGAAATGAAGCGCAAGTAATAGCGATTGCCAATGAATGATCCCGCGTTGAAATCGTAGCGGCCAAAATAAGCGCCCGTCACATATTCATTCAAGCGCAACACGGCATAGACATTCATTTCTTTCAGGATGCGGTCGGTGACCGTCCGGTACGAGACCCCGAGTGTCGTCCGCCGTTGCAAATCCGCCAACAACGGCGCCGTGGCTGGGAGCGGACGGGGATCACTCAAGGACGCACCAAGCCGGGCCATCGTCACATCGCCGCGAGCGACATCATACGTGGAGTCCACGGTAAACGTCGTGTAGGGCAGCGGCGACAACCGCGCGGTGATGTCGACATCGGAAAAATGCTCCTTCTTTCGACCAATGGCACGAGAGGGGTCATAGGCATGCGTAACCGAGAACCGCGCCAGTTCTCGCACCTCCGTCGTTGGCGCGGAGGGCTTGTCCGTGGCTCCCGCCTCGGGCGTCGTGGCGAATTTGCCCAACACCCGACTAGAGAATCCATAGACGAAGAGGTTGCGACGATTGATGCGGTCCAGCGAATCGTACAACGGTAAATCCTGTTGTTGATGGACCGCGGGCACGTAGGAATAGCTGACTTGTGGTTCGATCACATGTTGAAGCTGTCGGAGCCGCCCCCAGTTGAGATTGAAGACTCGCGACAAGCGAGTGCCAAGTTCCGCCCGGAATTGTACGGTCTCGCGCGTGCGGTCGCCCCGCAACTGACCCGACTCCGGGAGCGTCGGACACCCCAGGTCTTTCGAGGTGCGGTCGCCCCGCAACTGACCCGACTTCGTGGGCGGCGGACACCCCTGGTCTTCCGAAGTCATGTGATACACGGTCTCGCGCCCAGTCGCTTTCAGCGATCCGTACAGATATTTCCCCAGATGGAACGGCAACGCTACGGATGGAGCAATGTCGAGTCGTTGCCCGGCATATCCCTTATTACGATAGAAATTCGCCCCGTCCACGGACAGGCCGAGTTCGACGTGATCCTTCCACGCGTGCTGCGTGCGGAACTGCACCCGCGGCAAGGTCTGAAAGGCGAAGTCGTCATCCAAGCGCAGGTCTTGATAATAGCGCGCTTCCCCGCGCAGCAGCGCATTGCGCCAGGTTTTCACACCGCCCGCGCGCGAGTCGGTAAAGCGACGGGTACGCAGGTCCCAGTCGTCCAGTTCCAACGCTGACTTGAGATTCAAGGCACGGTGGCTAATCTCCCGCAAAAACTGATCGTCGCTGACAAAAAAGAAATCGCCATACGCCCGAAAATCTTGGGCGAGGAGCTGACGATGCACGCCCGTCACACTCCAGCGGTTAATCGGCCCCGTTGTCGTCGCCGGTCCGCGAATTTGTTCATTGAAATACGAGGCCGCGAGCAATCCTTCGGTCCGTTCATTGGGCGCGTAACGAAACTCGCCCCACGCCCCAATACGCGCGGCGGTCTCCAGATCCGTGGTCACCGTCGCGTCATAGCTTTTGTTGATGGCCCAGTAGAATGGCTGCTGCCACACAAATCCGCGTTTGCTCGAAAATCCATAGTTGGGAAACAGAAAGCCACTCTGTCGGTCAGTACGCACCGGCACGAACGCGTAGGGCACGTACAGCAGCGGTAGCCCACGCACCCGCAGGACGCCGTGGCGGATCGTTCCCATCCCACGCAGGGCCACGTCAATGGTGCTTGCGCCGATGCTCCAATCGGCTTTCTTGAAATTCTTATCGCAGTCACAGGTCGTGAACACCCCATCCTCGATATGGTAGGTTTGCCCGTAGGACTTTTTCAACTCTTTCCCGGTCAGCACATATTGGCTACGCGGCAACGTCACGATGCCGTTGGTGAGCGTTCCGGTTTCATTTTCCATTTCCATCTGGAGGGTCTCGGCTTCAATCTGACCGAGGGAATCCTTCAGCTCGACATGGCCGCGCGCATCAAGCGTATTGGTGTCACGATTCACGCTGATGGTATCGGCGGACAGCGTCGTTTGTCCTTTGGTCACCACAACGTTGCCAGTGGCCGACACCACATTGCTCTGGTCTTCATAGGTCAACGTGTCGCCTTTCACACGAACCTGCTCATCTTCCCCAGATGGGGTCTGTCCAGATGGGTCCTGCGCCCACGTTGATGGACAGACAAGGAGTACAACCATCAACAGGACCACTTTCCACCACCCCATTAGCACTTCTCCTCTAACGTCTCGGTACCCCTTGTCGTCATCACGGTTGGGGAAAAGAGCGGATAGACTTCTCCAACGAGAAAGAGCGAACCCGCGATCAAGATCGCTTCATCTGGTTGAGCTAAGGCTAGCAATTGCCGACACGCTTCGGGCGCATCGGCTACGATTCGCACCGGACAGAACGACGCGAACGCGGTACGAAGCTGCTCCGGGTCTTCCGCACGCGCTTGTTGCACACGGGTGACGATCACTTCTGAGGCAAGTTGGGCCAGCATCGGTACCATTACCCGCCAATCTTTATCCCGCATCACCGCAAACAGCAACTTCACCCGCCTCCCACGGACGAGCGCGGGGAGTTCCGCTTGCAAAGTTTCCAGCGCTTGCGGGTTATGCGCACCATCAAGAATCACGAGGGGCGCGTGCGAGACCACTTCGAGCCGCCCAGGCCAATATGCAGTCTGTAGCCCGCTCGCAGCCTGCGCGACCGTGACAGGAACCGTCGGCTGAATCAATTCGAGCGCTGCCAGAGCGGTGGCCGCGTTGCGATATTGAAACCGGCCGCGCAGTCCCAGTTGAAGATTGGGGATATGCCATTGCCGACCCGTATATGTGACATCATCCGCCGAAGCTTCGTGGATCGCAAACTCACGGTTGAAGAGATACGCGGGACTGCTCCGTTCGGCGGCGAGGTTCAGCAGTACCTCTCGACTTTCCGGAGAGACGTGACCGATGACCACGGGGATAGTTGGCTTGATGATGCCGCCTTTTTCGTAGGCGATCTCCCGCTCGGTATTACCGAGATACGCCTGATGATCGAGCCCAATGCTCGTAATCACGGACACGAGTGGGCACAGCACATTGGTCGAATCAAGCCGCCCGCCGAGCCCAACTTCCACGACGGCGATTTCCATATCCGTCCGCGCGAAGGCCCAAAACGCCAACATCGTCATCATTTCAAATGGCGTGAGCTGAATCCGCGCCGGTTCAACCCGCGCGCGAATCTCCGCGACTCCGTCAATCACTTCCTGTTCTGTGATCCACCGGGTGCCCAACCGAATTCGTTCACGGAAGTCGATGAGATGTGGGGAGGTAAAAAGACCAACACGGTAGCCCGCCGTGCGCAAGATCGAATGAAGAAACGTGGCAGTGGAGCCTTTGCCATTGGTTCCCGCGACATGAATGGCCGCGAAGCGTTGCTGTGGTGACCCACAGAGTTGTAACGCTTCAGTCACCCGTTCCAGCTTGAGGTCCATCCGTTCGATTTCGAGATGGTAGAGAAACTCAAGAGTTTGTTGGTAGGTGAGCATAGCCTTGTCAGTACCGAGTGACGAGTTGTGAGTAACGAGTAAGGCAGCGAGTACACGGCCAGCGAAGTGAGCCGGATGGAACAGAGTGGAATCCGGACAGCCTGGGTATGGTAAAAAAACCGGCGACACGGAGCAGCGGAGAAGACCAGCACGGGGACTTCCCGGGCGGTGTTGGTGCGTCAAGCGCACCCTACTCTTCTCCCTCTACTGCGTTCCTCTATTTTTGCCTTTTACCTTTTGCCCTTTGATTCTTGATTTTGGCCTTCATCTGCATGGCCCTCCACCTTTCTCCGTCGATCGATCTCTTGTTCATCACAGAGCAAAGCCAGGACCTGCCCAATCACCCGACGCAGGTCTTTGCGCTCAACCACGAGGTCCACCATCCCGTGTTCCAACAAAAACTCGGAGCGTTGGAACCCTGGCGGCAGTTTCTCGCGAATCGTTTGCTCAATCACCCGCGGACCCGCGAACCCGATAAGCGCTTGCGGCTCGGCGATGTTGAGGTCTCCCACCAACCCCAGTGAGGCGGCCACTCCTCCGGTGGTTGGGTCAGTCATCACTGACAGATATGGCAAGCCTTCCTCGCGCAAACAGCCCAAAGCCATGTTGACCTTCGCCATTTGCATCAGCGACAGCACCCCTTCCTGCATCCGGGCTCCGCCTGAGGCCGCGAAGAAAACGACCGGCATACGTTCACCAATGGCATGTTCCACGATCCGCGTGAGCTTTTCGCCAACAACCGTGCCCATACTGCCGCCCAGAAAGGAAAAATCGAAAATCCCCAGCGCCACGGCACGACCAGAGATAAGCCCCACGCCGCAGAGCACGGCATCATAGCGTCCGGTTTTTTTCCAGGCATCCGTCAGTCGTTTTTCATACGGCCGGCGATCAACGAATTGTAACGGATCGGTCGAGCGCAGGTCCGCGTCATGCTCAGTAAACGATCCTCGGTCCACCAAGGTGAGCAGTCGTTGCTCCACCGTGAGGCGAAGATGCGCCCCACATTTGGAGCAAACAAAAAGGCGACGCTCCACTTCCTTGCGAAAGAGGATTTCTTGACACGCAGTGCACTTAATCCAAATCGACTCGGCCTCCTCCGGCGCGGGTCTGGGCTCAGGAGCAGACATGGCTTTCTCCTCCTCGGTTATGATTCCGGCTTGGGGGTTGGGGTGAGGGTACGCTCCCGTAACGCCTGCTTGAGGCTCCCAACAAACGAACCAACTTGAGCGGCGGCGTCCGGTTCAGTCCCGTGTGTCTCGAGAATCCGCGAGAGGGCGCTGCCGACAATCACCGCATCGGCGAACTCCGCGACTTGGGCCGCTTGCGCTGGCGACGAGATGCCGAACCCGACCCCGACTGGCACCGGCGAGAGTCCGCGAATACGGCGCACCATTTCCCCCAAATCATCCGGCAACGCATCCCGCATGCCGGTCACGCCAGTGACGGAGACGTAGTACACAAAGCCGCGTGCCCGCGTGAGCACCTTCCGCGCCCGTACCAGTGAACTGGTCGGTGCCAACAAGAAGATGAGGTCCAGGTCTTGGCGGTCGGTTTCGATTTTGAGCTCGTCCGCCTCTTCCGGCGGCAGATCGACACAGAGCACGCCATCGACACCCACTTGCCGCGCGTCACGCGCGAACCGGGCCGCGCCATAGCGAAAGACAGGATTGTAGTAAGTGAAGAGAATAATCGGCACGGACACCGATTGTCGCACCTGCTGCACCAGCGCGAAAATGCGGCTGAGCGAGGTCCCACTACGCAGCGCCCGCTCGGACGCCAGTTGATTGGCGGGACCATCAGCCATCGGATCGGAGAACGGCACACCGAGCTCAATGAGGTCCACGCCGTTGCGTACCAATTCATAGACCACCTGCTCGGTCACGTCGAGCGTCGGATCACCCGCGGTGATGTACGGAATGAGCGCCACTTCGCCGCGCGCGCGCAACGCCACGAACGTCTCGGTAATGCGCGTCATGAGCGCACCTCGGTCTCGAACAAAGGCATCACGCTCTGCAAGTCTTTATCGCCACGCCCCGACAGGTTGAGGATCACGATCTCATCCCGGCGCAGCGTCGGCACGAACCGCGCGGCGTAGGCGATCGCGTGCGAACTCTCCAACGCGGGAATGATCCCTTCGGTCTCCGCCAACAGTTTCATCGCCCTGAGCGCCTCCTGATCCTCGACCGTCACGTACTGCACCCGCTGTTGATCGCGTAGATAGCTCAACTCCGGCCCCACGCCGGGATAGTCCAACCCCGCCGCGATGGAGTGCGTATCGCGAATCTGACCGGTTTCATCTTGCAAGACGTAGCTCTTACTGCCGTGCAACACCCCGACCTGTCCGCCGGTGATCGACGCGGCATTCTTGCCTTCGCCCGTGCCTCCGGCTTCAACGCCAATCATGCGCACGGACGCATCGTTGAGGAACGGCGCGAACAGCCCCATCGCGTTACTGCCACCACCAACACAAGCGATGAGATAATCGGGCAGCCGCCCTTCGCGTTTGCGCACCTGTTGCCGGGCCTCGCGGCCAATCACCGATTGAAAATCGCGTACCAGCATGGGATACGGGTGCGGCCCCGCCACCGTGCCGATGACATAAAAGGTCTCGTTCACATGCGAAATCCAATCACGTAGCGCCTCGTTCATAGCATCTTTCAACGTGCGAGTTCCGCTTGTGACTTCATGCACGGTGGCGCCAAGCAGGTGCATGCGGAACACGTTGGGAGCCTGCCGGACAATATCCTCAGCCCCCATGAAGACTTCGCACTTGAAGCCAAAGAGCGCGGCCACCGTCGCCGTGGCCACACCGTGTTGCCCGGCCCCAGTCTCGGCGATGACGCGCGACTTACCCATACGCCGCGCGAGCAGCGCTTGGCCAATGGTGTTGTTAATTTTATGCGCGCCGGTGTGGTTCAAGTCCTCCCGTTTCAGATAGACCTTCGCCCCGCCCCACTGTTCAGTGAGCCGGGCGGCAAAGGTCAAGGGAGTCGGGCGACCGACATAGTCTTGCGATAGCGCGCGCAGTTCACGCTGAAAGGCTGGCTCGCGCCGACAGCGGCGATAGACCTCCTCCAGCTCGATCAACGCGGGCATCAACGTTTCAGCGACATACCGGCCGCCATAAGGACCAAAGTGACCGGACGCATCAGGCTGTCTTGGCATTAGTGATAAACGCTCGTACTTTTTCTGGATTTTTCTGACCGGGGGTCGATTCCACGCCACTGGCGACATCGACCGCCCACGGACGCACCGTCCGCACAGCGGCGGCGACATTGTCAGGAGTGAGCCCGCCCGCTAACAGGAGACGCTGACGAACAGCTTGTGGGAGAGCCGCGGCCGCATCCCACGCGAACACTTCACCAGTTCCCCCGTATCGCCCTGGCCGATGGGTGTCAAGGAGGAGATAGGTACTCGGCACGTTATCCAACATGGGAATGGTGCCGTCAGCAGGAATCCGCATCGCCTTAATGATCGGACACGGCCACCCATGTATCTCGGTCACAGTCTCGTCGCCATGAAATTGAATGACGTTGAGCGGCACCTGCTCGACCAGGGTGGCGATATGCTCACGCGCCGCGTTGACGAAGACACCAACACACTGGATGTGCGTCGGTATAGCGGCA
This sequence comes from Deltaproteobacteria bacterium, assembly GCA_009692435.1. Taxonomy (GTDB): domain Bacteria; phylum Desulfobacterota; class Binatia; order Bin18; family Bin18; genus JABFSC01. The sequence continues at coordinate 14,007 of SHZE01000014.1, forward strand.
CGAATAGACTGAGCGATGGGCAGCGTGACACAGCGTGGGCTCCGTGGATAGAAGTTGAGGCCGATCAAATCCACGCCACACTCCACCGCATGCAGCGCGTCAGCAACCGAGGTCACGCCACAAATTTTGACACGGACGCTCACCCGTCTCCTCGATTCAACGCACGGAGCGGGACACCGGGGTCAGGAGCGGCCATGAACGTTTCGCCAATTAGAAAGGCGTGCACGCCGTGGGCTTCGAGGCGGGTCAATTGTTCATCGCGCGAGAGCCCGCTCTCCGAGACCACGGTCACTCCGGGTGGCACTAGGCGAACTAATCGTTCGCTCGTCTCAATGGTCGTATGAAAGGTGCGGAGATCGCGGTTGTTGATCCCAAGCAATTGTACGCCACAATTAATGGCTCGTGTCAGCTCCTCCTCATCATGCACTTCAACTAAGCAATCGAGTCCAAGTGTGGAAGCGAGCGCGCTCAGCTCCGTGATCTGCCCATCGGAAAGAATGGCGACGATCAGGAGAATCGCGCTCGCCCCGGAAGCACGAGCTTCATATACCTGATAGGGATCGAACAGAAAATCCTTGCGGAGCAGTGGACATGCGACCTCATGTTGACGGATCAGTCGTAAGAAATCGAGGTGCCCTTGAAAAAATTTGGCTTCCGTCAGCACCGAAATGGCGGCGGCACCATTAGCGGCATACGTCCGTGCCAACGCGAGCGGCTCAAAATCAACGCGGATCACCCCTTTTGAGGGCGAGGCTTTTTTGACTTCGGCAATAATCACTCGTCCGGGATAAGTGCGTAAGGTCTGGAGAAATGGTGGCGGCGTGGCGTGAAAGAGTGGCAGGTCCTGAAGCTGCGCGAGGGACACTTGTTGTTTTTGCGCGGCCAGTTCCATGCGTTTATACGCGACGATGTCGTCGAGAATCATGCCGTCATCTCCTCATGGGTCAGTGCGATAAAACGCTCAAGGGTTCTCATGGCGGCTCCACTGGCGATCACGGCCCGCGCGCGCTCAACCCCCACCACCAATGAGGGAACCGCATCACCCGCATAGAGTGCCGCTCCCGCGTTGAGGATCACAATGTCGCGGCGAGGGCCAGGCGTATCAGCAAACACCGCACGGATAATCGCCGCCGACTCCTGCGCGCTCTTCACTTGGAGTTCCGCGAGGGTACAACGGGAAAGCCCAAAGTCTTGGGGAGCAATAGTCATCGTCCGCACAGTGCCGGCATGCCATTCCGCGACAAACGTAGGCGCGGTCAGCGAGATTTCATCAAGCCCATCCTCCCCATGGACAACCAACGCATGGGAGCTGCCAAGCTTACCCAAGGCTTCAGCGACGGGCACGGCCCATTGTTTGTCGAACACGCCCATGAGCTGATGGCGGGCACCCGCCGGGTTGGTCAACGGGCCAAGCAGGTTAAAGATGGTACGAATACCGATTTCCCGACGCGGCCCCACGGCATAACGCATCGCACGGTGAAACGCAGGAGCAAAGAGAAAGCCGAATTTCACTTCTCGTAGACAACGCTCGACTTGGGCGGGAGACAGTTCAACTTTGGCACCGAGCGTTTCCAGCACATCGGCTCCCCCAACCGCACCAGACATGGCACGGTTCCCATGTTTAGCGACACAGAGTCCGGCTGCCGCCGCCACAAAAGCCGCAGCGGTTGAGATATTGAACGTCAGGCGTCCATCCCCACCAGTCCCACAGGTATCAAGGACGGCCTCGTCAGGATGCACGCGGATGGCCAGTTCGCGCATGACACGAGCCGCGCCCGTGATTTCCGCTACGGTCTCACCCTTGATATGCAACGCGGTTAGCAACGCTCCAATTTGCGCCGGCGTCGCCTGGCCGTCCATGATCTCCATCATAACGGTGGACATATCGACTTCCGATATGTCCCGTCGCGCGACGACGTGGGCAATGGCTTCTTTCACCGTCATAGAGCATCACTCCGAAACTGGATAGACTTGAGAGAATTTCCCGTCGCGGCGAAAACGGCCAATGGCGGCAACCGCCTCCTCCCGCGTGGAGAATTTTCCGACTCGTACGCGATACAACACAGCTCCCTCTTTCTGCACTTTACTGACCGTGGGAGCATAGCCTTGCGCACGTAGCGATTGAGCAATTTCCCGCGCTGTTTCTTCGCGACTCGTCGCCTCAACCTGGACTTTCCATTTTTTCGCCCCACTCGTCGGCTTCTGGGCTGGTACTGCGGCAAGGGGCTTTGGTTCATTCAGTTTTTCATTTGGCCGAGATTGTACTGCTGCCGTACGGACCGGGGGCTCGTGGCCTTCTTCGGTCTTCGTCCGTGTTTTCTCCCGCGCGACCGCTGGAGGTTCTTTCACGAGACGAGGAGTTTCTCTTGTCAATGCGGTCGAGCGTTCTTCAATTTTTGCCGGCGAGGGTTCTTTCACCGGGCGAGGTTTTTCCTTCGTGGTAAGCGTCGGCGATTCTTCAGTTTTCGCTTGTCCCTTTTTCTCCCCCGTCTCTCGACGGTCTTGAGCAAGCGTGGAGGCCGCTGGAATTTTTCGTGCCGGAACTCTGGTTGGTACGGCAAGCGGTTGCGTATCTAGGCTCGCCGGTGGGCGATCTCCCTCCGCTTCCACGGACGGATGAGATGGCTGGGATTCCGTCGGTTTGTCTTTCGGCAATTTCCAGTCTAATGGGGGAGTCGCTACGGAGGCACGAGGCTCATTCGCGAGCATGATGGGCATGCGGAGTGCGTCCCGCTGCTCGACCGTGCGATGCGCCTCCACTCCTTTGCCCACGTAGACACCTGAGAGAAAGATCAGCACTGACGCGAATACCACACTCACGACCAGCACCCCGGCTTCTACGACATTGAAGCGAAAACCATAACGTCGTTCGGTCATACTTCCATCCCACGTTTCATAACCAAATAAAAAAGTTCTTGGCTATCAGTTTTCACCAGTTGTTAGCCAGACAAGCCACACGAGAAATTTCGTCCAATTTTTTCACAGCGACCAGCGGCCCCAAGGTACCTATCTCCTTGTTTTTCCCGAAAGCTGATAGCTGACAGATGAACGCATGCAATAGAAACACAGAGGGGGAGGCTGTTTGTCTTCAGCACTCCCCTTCCGCACTTAGCATGACTGTTGGTGTTCGTCACCGACACCGATAATTTTCGTTCCTCCGAGATGCTCGCTCTTCACGCCGTCGGGGTTTTACGTTCAGTAAACTCAACGAGTGATATCGGCGCCGCATCTCCGCGTCGGGTTCCGACCTTCAGGACACGGGTGTATCCACCCGCCCGATTCTGGAATCGTGGGGCCACATCCTCGAAGAGGCGCTTCACCAGGTCATCACTACCGAGATAGGCAAACGCTTGGCGCCGTGTATGCGGAGTGTTTCGCTTCCCTAGTGTCACAATCCGATCCGCCCAGCGACGCAATTCTTTCGCTTTCGCGTCAGTAGTCTGGATTTGCTCGCGTAGTAGGAGTGCTTTGACGAGGTTACGCATCAGCGCTTTGCGGTGGGCTGCGGTTCGGTTTAGTTTTCGTCCGTCTCGTAAATGTCGCATGGTCGCAACTGTCCTTCTTTCATTGATTCACGAATTTCCGGGCCAGCCCGATCATGCACTGGCGCGGCGTCGTTCTAGTTCCTCACGGTCAGGGAAGTTATCCAAGCGCATCCCCAGCTCAAGCTCCATACTCGCCAATGCATCCTTGATTTCATTCAGCGATTTACGCCCAAAGTTTTTAGTTTTGAGCAAATCATTCTCGGTTCGTTGCACGAGTTCACCAACGTAACGGAGGTCCGCGCTTTGCAAGCAATTAGCGGAACGCACGGAGAAATTCAGATCCTCAATCGGGCGATACAGATTCGCGTTCAACGTGGTGGCACGCGGTTCTTCTCGCGTTTCGATGAGGTGTTCTTTTTCTTCGACTGATCCGGCAAAAATAACGAGTTGATCTTGCAGCACACGGGCGGCGGTGGCGATGGCATTTCCCGGGCGGATACTGCCATCGGTCCAGATTTCCATCGTTAACCGTTCATAATCGGTGCGCTGCCCGACTCTGGCGTTGGTCACGGTAAAATTCACTTTGCGGACAGGCGAAAAGGCCGCATCAAGAAAAATGGTGTCCACCGGATTGCCTTCGACCGACTTGTGTCGTTCCGCGAGTTCGTAACCTCGCCCGCGACTCACGGTCGCTTCCATCTCCAGACGAGCACCTTTCCCCAGCGTCGCTAAGTGAATGTCGGGGTTCATAACATCGACATGGGAGCCAATCGTTAAATCTCCAGCGGTAACTTTTCTCTCTCCCCGGATATCCAGCCGGACTGGTTCCACCTCGCTGTCGCGCAGGCGGAAGCGCACTTCTTTCAGATTAAGCAAGAAGTCCGTCACGTCTTCCGTCATTCCCGGCACTGTCGAGAATTCATGCAAGACGCCGGTAATGCGCACCTTGGTCACCGCCGCACCGACAAGCGACGATAAAAGCACACGCCGCAGTGATCCGCCGATCGTCGTACCAGTCCCGCGCTCAAAAGGCTCGCAGAAGAACCGGCCATACATCGGCGTCAAGGTCTTCTCCTCGACTTCGAGGCTTTTCGGTTTAATCAGGTCACTCCACGTTTCCTGCATGCTGCTCCCTCTTCAGGGCATTAGGGACTGCACGTGCAGTCCCCACACCACTTACACTTTCGAGTACAATTCGACGATCAGTTGCTCATTCACCGGCAGTGAGATCTGGGTGCGCGTCGGCAGGGCGCGTACTTTTCCAGTGAAGCTCTCTTTATCCACTTCCAACCACTCCGGCACGCCACGGCGTTGCGCCAATTCGACCGATTCCTGGATGCGCGCCACCTTGCGGCTAGCTTCTTTTACCTGCACCGCATCTCCGGGACCAACCAGATAGGAGGGGATCGTCACGCGACGTTGATTCACGAGGAAATGGCCGTGTCGCACGAGCTGCCGGGCCTCGGAGCGCGAGGTGGAAAACCCCATCCGGTACACCATATTGTCAAGCCGCCTCTCTAACAGTGTCACCAGGTTCTCACCTGTCACTCCGCGCTGCCGTTCCGCCAAGGCAAAGAACCGGCGGAAGGGCATTTCCAACATCCCGTAAATGCGCCGCAGTTTTTGCTTCTCGCGCAATTGGACACTGTATTCCGTCGCTTTCTTCCCCCGCCCTTGACCATGTTGGCCGGGTGGGTAACTGCGGCGTTCAATCGCGCACTTATCCGTGTAACAGCGTTCCCCTTTAAGGAATAGCTTGATGCCTTCTCGTCGGCACATGCGGCACACCGGGCCAATGTATCGTGCCACTTCTACCTCCTGATCTGTCGGTTGCTCTCGTCTTTGTTTCTTGTCGGGTCGTCCCAATACCGTTGAGACGGCATTAGACGCGGCGCCGCTTCGGCGGACGACATCCATTGTGTGGGATCGGGGTTACGTCACGAATGACATTAATGGCGAAACCCGCTGCTTGTAAGGAACGCAGTGCTGATTCACGCCCGGCTCCAGGGCCTTTCACATGCACCTGGACACTACGCATACCGGCATCCGCGGCTTTGCGAGCAGCGCTCTCCGCAGCCACCTGTGCGGCGAAGGGCGTTCCTTTTCTCGACCCTTTGAAGCCGACCGTACCAGCACTTGCCCACGCCACCACGCCCCCCAGGGGGTCGGTGATACTGACAATCGTGTTGTTAAACGTCGAATGAATGCAGACAATGCCCTCAGGCACTGCTTTTCGGACTTTTTTCTTGCGTGGGGCGCTACGCTCTGCGGCTTTCGCCATGAATGCTCTCCTCTGAAATAGCCCGGACTAGAATGCCTGGGTTATTTTCCTTTCGGCGCTTGTTTCTTGCCAGCAACCGTTCGCCGTGGTCCTTTACACGTCCGCGAATTAGTTCGCGTCCGCTGTCCCCGCACCGGCAAATTCTTCCGATGGCGGAGGCCACGGTATGAGCCGATATCAACGTGACGTTTGATGGCGCCGGACACATCCCGTCGCAGGTCACCTTCTACTCGGTATCCTTGGTCGATCACGCGGCGGATGTTGACGACTTCTTCGTCACTCAGGTCGTCGATTTTTTTTGTTAGTTCGACTCCAGCCTGCGACAGAATGTCTTTCGCACAGGCTCTGCCGATTCCGTAAATATACGTTAAGCCGATCCCAACTTGTTTGTTTCGTGGCAGTTCAATGCCCGCGATACGCGCCATAGCGGTTCTCCATTCTCTGTAGCGGGGTGTTCCCTATCCCTGTCGCTGCTTGTGCCGAGGGTTTTCGCAGATCACACGGATCACGCCGGATCGACGAATGACCTTACATTTTCGGCAGATTGGCTTTATTGACGCACGTACTTTCATAACACGCTTTCCTTTTTTAGAGCCGACTTAACACAAGCGGGCCTTTTTCGGTAATCGCCACCGAATGTTCAAAATGAGCCGACAAGCTGCCATCTCGGGTGACAGCGGTCCATCCGTCGTCTTGCAATTGTACGTCCGGCTTTCCGGCGTTCACCATCGGCTCAATGGCGATCACCATGCCTTCACGCAGCCGCACCCCGCGATCTCGCACACCGTAGTTCGGCACTGGCGGATCCTCATGCAATCTGCGGCCAACTCCATGCCCGACAAACTCCCGAACAACGGAGAATCCCTCGCTCTCCGCCCTCTTCTGAATCGCCGCAGAAACATTTCCTAACCGATTGCCTACGGTAGCTTGGGCGATCCCCTCTTCCAAGGCCGCTGCCGTTGCGTCGATGAGGCGACGGGTTTCGTCCGCCACCTTTCCTAACGCAAACGTCATCGCCGCATCTCCATAGAAGTCTTTATAAATAACGCCAAAATCGAGACTGACGACATCCCCGTTTTTCACCACTCGTTGCGCGGAAGGAATACCATGGACGACTTCATTATTTAACGAAATACAGATGGTTGCTGGAAACGGGACGGTTCCGTTACGAATTTGATATCCCTTGAATGCTGAGCGCGCTCCCTTTTTACGAATCAATTCCTCCGCGATACGGTCAATTTCCCCGGTCGATATTCCTGGCCGAGTGGTCTCATGCAGCTCGGCTAATATCTCGCTGACAACTCGGTTCGCCACACGCATGATCTCAATTTCTTGGTGCGACTTGAGAAAGATCATGCGGCAGTGTGAGGGGACAAAGATTTCAGGGTCATGGAGATACGTTGCGCAATAGCCTCTGGGGCTCCCATCCCGTCTATATCATAAAGCAACGTTCGGTCACGGTAATACGATAACAAAGGAGCCGTTGAACGTTCATATACCTCAAGTCGGGCGTTTACTGTCTCGGCGGTATCATCACTGCGCTGATACAATTCTCCACTGCATGCGTCACACACGCCACTTCTCTTTGATGGAGTGAACCGTTCATGATACATCGCCTGACATGAACGACAGACCCAGCGTCCGCTCAGGCGTTCCACTAATTCCTGCCGCGTGACAACAATACTGATGACGGCATCCAACTGTTGGTGGCGACGTCCCAATTCAGCGTCAATCGCGTCAGCCTGAACAATAGTACGCGGGAACCCATCAAGGAGAAAACCCTTTTCACAGTCTGCTTTCTCCATGCGTTCCGCAAGCAAACTTGTCACGAGCGAGTCAGGGACGAGTTCCCCTTTGTCCATATATATTCGCGCTTGCTTCCCTAAAGGGGTTCCTTCTCGTACAGCTTCTCGCAACAAGTCCCCAGTGGAAATCTGCGGGATACCAAAGGTGCTTTGCAAAACCCGAGCTTGGGTCCCTTTTCCTGCCCCAGGAGGACCAACTAGGACGACGCGCATTGCTCTTCTTTACCTCCGATCAGTGCGGCCACGGATGCGTCCCCGCTTCATAAAGCCTTCATAGTTCCGCATCAAGACCTGAGTTTCAATCTGTGCTGCGGTGTCTAAGGCAACCCCAACGACAATGAGGAGCGCGGTACCGCCGAAAAAGAAGGGAACATTGAAAAACCCGATCAGCAGGGTAGGCAAAATACACACCGCCGAAATATAGAGTGCCCCACTCAGGGTCAAACGGCTGAGGATACGGTCAAGATACTCAGCTGTCCGCTGTCCAGGGCGGATCCCAGGGACAAACCCTCCATTTTTCTTCATATTGTCGGCAACATCAGTCGGATTGAACACCACTGCGGTATAGAAATAACAAAAGAAGATGATCAGGGTCACATAGCTCAGATTGTACAACCAGCTCCCAGGCGCGAGTAAGGAAGCAAGGGTTTGAGCCCAGGAGGATTCGGAAAATCCAGCGATCGTGGTCGGAAATACAAGAATAGAGGATGCGAAAATAGGAGGAATGACACCAGCGGTATTTAGTTTCAATGGAAGATGAGAAGTTTGTCCACCAAACATGCGTCGCCCAACGACCCGTTTAGCGTATTGCACCGAAATGCGACGATGTCCTCGCTCCATAATGATAACCGCCGCAACTACAGCGACCATTAAGAGTGCGATGAGCGCGAAGATCATCACACTCAGCTCTCCCTCACGGATGAACTCAATGGTCGAAGAGAGCGCGGAGGGAATGCTCGCGACAATTCCGGCGAAAATAATGAGAGATATCCCGTTGCCGATCCCACGCTCTGTAATCTGCTCCCCAAGCCACATAATGAAAGCTGTCCCCGAGCTTAGGGTAATCATCGTCATGATGCGGAAACTCCACCCCGGATCAAAAATAACCGACCCCCCACTCGGAGTGCGAATTTGCTCTAAGCCGATACTGATGAACACCCCTTGTAGGAGTGCTAACGCGACAGTGCCGTAGCGAGTGTACTCGGTGATTTTCCGTCGCCCCGCTTCCCCTTCCTTGGAGAGGCGTTCGAGGGAAGGAATGACAACAGTCAGCAGTTGAAGAATAATCGAGGAACTAATATAGGGCATGATGCCCAGCGCAAAGATCGAGAACCGCTCGAGCGCCCCACCAGAAAAAAGGTTGACTAGACCGAAAACTGTGCTGCTCGCCTGTTCGAAAAAGGCGGCCAGCGCCTGTCCATCGATTCCCGGCGTAGGGACAGCAACACCGACACGATACACCGCGAGCATGATCAGCGTAAAAAAAACGCGCTTACGGAGCTCTGCGATTTTTGCTGCGTTCTGAAACCCGGCAAGCATTGTTAGGCGACCTCGACCGATCCTCCCAGGGCAGTAATTTTTTCTCGTGCTTGCTTACTGAACGCCTGGGCTTTCACGGTTAGTGCTTTGGTGAGTACACCATCAGCAAGAATTTTGACCGCTCTTTTCCCGCCGACGAGTCCAGCTTCACGTAATATCGCCGCGTCAACAACGACTCCGGCGGAGAAACGTTCGAGGCTACTCAGATTCACGACATCGTATTCCTTGCGGAATGGGTTGTGAAACCCACCCTTTGGCAATCGACGGGAGAGTGGCATCTGACCGCCTTCGTATCCGGGAGGAGTATTACCACCGGAACGAGAGCTTCGGCCTTTGTGTCCTTTTCCAGAGGTCTTCCCCTGTCCTGATCCTGGTCCACGCCCTAGGCGTTTGCGATTCTTGGTTGATCCAGCGGCTGGGCGAAGGTGACTAAGATCCATGTTCTCTTACCTCAATCAAGTGATCGACTTTGCGCAACATGCCACGGAGGCTCACCGTGTCGGCACGAACGGAAGTTTTACCGATGCGCGTCAACCCTAAACCGCGCAGGGTTTCTCGTTGCCGCTGCGTACAACCAATCCCACTACGTCTTAGCGTAATGTCTAATTTTTTCGCGTCCGCTGTCATACCTTTATCCCTGAAGCTCGGCGAGGGCTTTCCCGCGACGTTCCGCGACTTGCTGTGGAACCGAAAGGCTTCTCAACGCCTGAAGCGTCGCTCGCACCGAGTTATGCGGGTTGCTCGACCCTAAACATTTCGTCAGCGCATCTCGTACCCCAGCTAACTCCATAACTGCCCGCACTCCACCTCCAGCAATCAAACCTGTTCCTTGCGAAGCGGGTTTGAGAAATACACGCCCAGCTCCATGCTTGCCGATAACTTCGTGCGGGAGGGTCCCTTCATGCAAGGGCACTTGAATTAACGATTTCTTCGCCTGTTCAATGCCTTTGCGAATCGCTTCTGGTACTTCGTGAGCTTTTCCTAAACCGTAACCAACATGTCCAGCCTCATCGCCAGCAACCACTACCGCGCTAAAACTAAATCGTCGACCGCCTTTGACGACTTTGCTGACGCGGCTAATATGCACAACTTTCTCTTTGAGTTCGAGTCCTTCTGGATTCACCCGATCCGTGATTATTGCCACGAGTTCGCTCTCCCTATACTGCGCCCAGTCTAGAACTGTAACCCAGCTTCACGTGCCGCCTCGGCTAAGGCGCGCACTCGGCCATGATAAAGAAATCCGTTTCGGTCAAAGACAACTTGGGCGATTCCCTTCTCCTGACACTTTCGGGCAAGAAGGGTTCCTATCTCTTTTGCCGCATCAATATTGGCGGTCTTCTTTCCCTCTCCAAAGTCTGAGGAGAGGGTGGAAACCGCCACCAGCGTTGTTCCGCTCTCATCGGAAATAACTTGCCCATACATGTGGAGTCCACTACGATAGATGCACAGCCGTGGCCGAGCATTGGTACCTCGTACTCGTTTGCGGACTCGTTGTTGACGAAGTGTGCGTGCGCGTTCACGCCAAAGTGTTCGTGCCATAACTCTGGAACCTTACCGTGCCCCGGCAGTTTTGCCGGCCTTTCTACGAATCTTTTCTTCGGCGAGTTTCACCCCTTTCGCCTTATACGGGTCTGGGGGACGGAGGCGACGAATGCCCACAGTCACTTCACCGAGCAATTGCTTGTCTATGCCTTCGAGCGTAATCACTGTCTGGCGCTCAATCTTGGCCTGTATTCCAGAAGGCAGTTGATACAAAATGGGGTGCGAATAACCAAGGCTCAACTGGATACCTGATTTGCCCACCGCTTCGGCACGATAGCCAACGCCGCTGATTTCAACGGTACGACTGAAACCCTTACTGACACCCTCGACCATGTTCGCGATCAGCTTTCGCGTCATCCCATGGATAGCTTTTGCGCGTCGAGATTCCTCGACGCGTCCGACGGCGATGTTATTGTTTGTCACTTCCACAGAAATGGCTGGGTCGAAGGGCATCTCAAGCTGTCCTTTTGCCCCCTGTACGGACACGCGCCCATTCTGTATGGAGACTTTGACTTTATCTGGTATTGGCACTGGCCAACTTCCAAGCCCCGCCATGGTGTTTTCCTCTTTCTCCTTGCGAACTACCACATACTGCAAAGAATTTCGCCGCCGACATGCAACGTCCGCGCCTCACGGTCAGCGAGAACGCCGCGAGAGGTCGAGATGACACTCACCCCAAGACCATTCTGCACTGAAGGAATCTGATCCGCCCTGACGTAGGTTCGTAGACTTGGCTTGCTCACACGCTTGACGCCACGCAACACCGGGTGTCCCGCAACATCATACTTCAACCAAATGCGGAGGAATTGATGTCCTTTCTCCTCGGCGGTTGTGTATTCTTTCAGAAACCCTTCCTGGATGAAGGTTTTCACTACCGCCTCCTTCAGTCGCGACCACGGCACGTCGACGCGTTCTTTATGGGCATGGAGCCCATTACGAATACAAGTTAGCAAGTCGGCAACCGGATCTGCTCTCATAATGTACTCCTTACCAGCTCGCTTTCGTCATCCCAGGAATTTGCCCCTTGAGCGCGAAGCTACGTAGGCAAATACGACAGAGGCGGAAGCGACGGTAAAATGCGCGCGACCGTCCGCAGCGATCACAGCGATTGTGTTGCCGGACGGCAAATTTCGGGGTGCGTTTTGCTTTAATGCGTAAACAGGTACGTGCCATACAATCCTAACTCCGAAAGGGCATCCCGAGCGCGCGCAAGAGCGCACGGCCTTCGACATCGGTTTTCGCCGAAGTTACGAACGAGACAGTAAACCCCTTCACTTGCTCCACTTTATCGACGTTAATTTCCGGGAAGATCACATGCTCGCGAATACCGAGCGAATAATTCCCACGACCATCAAACGCATTCTCCGGGATACCACGAAAGTCACGAACACGAGGGAGAGCCACATTGACGAGTCGATCAAAAAACTCGTACATCCGGTCTCCGCGCAGCGTGACCGCACAACCGATGGCAACCCCTTCACGCAGCTTGAAATTCGCGATTGATTTGTGCGCCTTGGTCACGATCGGTTTTTGTCCGGCGATTTGCGTCAACTCACTCACCCCGGTTTCCAACAACTTGGGGTTTTCCACCGCTCCACCTAATCCCATGTTGATGACGATCTTCTTCAATTGCGGAACCTGCATGATATTGGCGTATCCCAAGTCCTGTTTCAGAGTGGGAACCACCTTCTGTTGGTATAAATCCTTCAGCCGTGCCGCCATATTACTTATCCAATAATTCGTTACAGCGTCGACACTCGCGGGCTTTAGTCCCGTCTTGCAGAGTCCGCACGCCAATGCGAACGGGAGCGTTACAACGCTCACACATCGGCATCAGGTTAGAGAGATGGATTGACGCTTCTTTTTCCACAATGCCACCCGGGCTTTGTGGACCTCGGGGTTTCGTATGGCGCTTAACAACGTTGATACGCTCGACCATCGCGCGGTTTTCTTCCGGAAGCACACGTAACACTTTGCCCGTCGCCTTGCGGTGTTTCCCCGCGATCACCATCACCAGATCGTTTTTTTTCACTCGCGCTAACATGCGACAATTCCTACAATACTTCCGGTGCCAGAGAAATAATTTTCATGAACCGCTTCGCACGGAGCTCTCGGGCTACAGGGCCAAAGATACGGGTGCCAACCGGCTCCTTTTGGTTATCTATCAGTACCGCTGAGTTGTTATCAAACCGAATGTACGATCCATCTGGACGACCGATCTCTTTAGCGGTGCGGACGATTACTGCGTGCATCACATCGCCCTTTTTTACCTTCGCGTTCGGGATCGCCTCTCGAATCGAGACCACGATTTCATCACCAACCGTGGCGTAGCGGCGGCGTGTCCCGCCCAACACCCGAACGCACCGCACTTTACGCGCGCCCGAATTGTCCGCCACATCTAAGATGCTTTCTACCTGAATCATAACGAATGTCCTTCTGTCGTCACGCTTACTCTACCGCCGCTTGCTTGACGACTTCACGGACGAGCCAGCGTTTCTCTCGGCTGAGGGGGCGTGTTTCTACAATGGTAACGACATCCCCGGTTTTACAGCGGTTCTCTGGATCGTGGGCTTTATATTTCTTCCGTTGTTTGACGTATTTTTTGTACTGTACGTGCTGCACGAGACGTTCGACAAGAACTACGACAGTCTTGTCCATCTTGTCACTCACGACGACGCCGTTTCGTACTTTCTGCTGTCCTGGCACCGTTCTTATTCTCCTGTTCCGCGTAACACGCGCGCATGCTGGATAGTCTTGAGTCTCGCGATATCGCGGCGCAACAACCGGATGTTCATGGGATTCTCAAGTTGTCCAGTGCTTTTGCGCATGCGGAGCCGGAAGAGTTCTTCAGCCATTTCCTGCTCCTTTTGGCGCGCTTCGGCGTCCGTTAAGTTGTGGAATGGATGGGTTTCCTTCTTATTAGCTGGCATAGGTTGCCCCGCGGCGTTCACAAAATTGGGTACTTACAGATAGTTTATGAGAGGCCAATCGGAGGGCTTCGCGTGCCGTATCGCGAGGAATGCCTTCCATCTCGAACAGCATGCGTCCGGGCCTGACGACTGCGACCCACGCTTCCGGGGGCCCCTTTCCTTTTCCCATCCGGGTTTCCGCCGGCTTTTTGGTTATCGGTTTGTCCGGGAAAATCCGTACCCATACACGGCCACCACGTTTTACGTGACGTGTTAAAGCAACACGAGCAGCTTCAATTTCCCGTGCCGAGATCCAGCCTCGGTCAAGCGTTTTGAGACCGAAATCACCAAAGGCGAGAGAGTTTCCTCGTTGCGCATCTCCATAGATACGCCCCTTTTGTTGTTTGCGGTATTTAACTTTTTTCGGAGCAAGCATCGTTCTGTTCCTTAGGCTCCCAACGCCAACTTTTGTTGCTCTTCGTCGCGAGTGATGATTTCTCCGCGGCAAATCCACACCTTCACACCGATGATACCGTAGGTCGTTTTTGCTTCGGCCGTTCCATAACTGATGTCCGCCCGTAAAGTGTGTAATGGCACTCGGCCCTCACGATACCACTCGGTACGGGCTATTTCCGCACCCGCCAGCCGTCCGGAGCAGCGTACTTTGATCCCTTGTGCTCCCATGCGTACCGCGCGCGCGACACTTTCCTTCATCGCCCGACGAAAAGCCACTCGGCGTTCAAGTTGTAAGGCTATATTCTCCGCGACCAACTGCGCGTCAAGGTCAGGACGACGCACTTCATGAATGTTGAGGTAGACCTCTCGACTCGACAATTTGGCGAGGTCCGCTTTCAACTTCTCAATTTCGACCCCTTTTTTGCCAATGACGATACCAGGGCGGGCCGTGTGAATGTTGATCTTCGCTTTATTCGCCGCGCGCTCAATCTCTATTTTCGCGATGCCCGCATGCTGAAGACGCTTCTTGATAAAATCACGAACTTTGATGTCGTCATGGAGGAGGTTGGCGTATTCTTTCTCAGCAAACCAGCGCGACTCCCAGCCTTCAATGACACCGATACGAAACCCTTTAGGGTGAACTTTCTGACCCATGTTGCTTCCTCTTCTTAGCCCCGTTCGTCAACAATAACGGTAAAATGGCTGGTTCGCTTCCGAATCGGCGTCGCGCGACCATGCGCGCGCGGGGTAAATCGTTTCCACGTGGTCCCGCCATCAACGTAGGTTGTCTTTACATACAGTCTGTCTGGATCCACATTTTGTGTGTCCGCAGCATTGGCGACCGCAGCTTGTAACGCTTTGGTCAGAAGGCGCGCGGCTTTCTTCGGAGTAAAGCGCAGGATTGCTAGCGCTTCCTCGACTTGTTTACCGCGAATCATATCGGCGACGAGCCTCCCCTTACGGGGGGACATGCGCACATCTCGCAAGATCGATTTTGCTTCCATGGTCTGCTTCCTATCCCCTTGCCGCCTTTTTGACCTCACCCTTCTTGTCGCCAGAGTGGCTATAGAAGGTGCGTGTTGGAGAGAATTCTCCAAGTTTATGGCCAACCATGGTGTCGGTCACATAGACTGGAACGAACTTCCTACCGTTGTGGACGGCGAACGTATAACCAATCATTTCTGGGCTGATCGTTGAACGGCGGGACCAAGTCTTGATGACCTTTTTTTCCCCGCTCTGGATGAGCGTGTCAACTTTCTTCATCAAATGGTCGTCGATAAATGGACCTTTTTTCAATGAGCGTGGCATAAACTCTTACTTCTTCCTTCGCTGGACGATGTGCTTATCCGTGCGAGCGTTGTGTCTCGTCTTATATCCCTTGGCGAGCACTCCCCACGGACTTTGTGGGTGATTGCCCTTTCCACGCCCTTCGCCTCCACCCATTGGGTGATCTACCGGATTCATCGCGACTCCACGAACATGCGGGCGACGACCCAGCCAGCGGGAGCGACCAGCTTTGCCTAGCGAAATGTTTTCATGATCAAGATTGCCAATTTGACCAATCGTCGCTTTACAGCGTTGATGCACCAGACGGACCTCTCCGGAAGGAAGCTTGACCGAGGCGTAGTCTCCCTCTTTGGCCATGAGTTGCGCCGCAGCACCAGCGCTGCGCACCATTTGTCCACCTTTGCCGATCTTGAGTTCGATATTATGGATCATCGTTCCCAATGGGATATGGCTCAATGGAAGAGAGTTCCCGGGTTTAATATCAGCGTCTTGCCCAGACATGATGGTGTCACCAACCGCAAGGCCGGCGGGAGCAATGATGTATCGTTTCTCCCCATCATGGTAGTGAAGAAGCGCAATACGGGCCGAGCGATTGGGATCATATTCGACCGCGACGACCTTCGCAGGAATTCCATCTTTTTCACGCCGGAAATCAATGATGCGGTACCGTCGTTTGTGTCCACCACCGCGCTGGAAGAGCGTGATGCGACCACGGTTATTACGCCCACCACTTTTCTTCAGCGGAGCGATCAGTGAACGTTCAGGCTCTTTTTTCGTGACCTCGGCAAAATCTGAAACGCTCTGAAACCGACGCGCCGCTGATGTTGGTTTATATTGTCGTACCGCCATGCGCTATACTCCCTCGAAAAATTCGATCTGGTTTCCCTCGGCCAAGGTCACGTAGGCTTTTTTCCAGTCGGACTTTTTCCCAAGGGATTTTCCAACTCGCTTCGCCTTACCAAGATACTGAACGGTCCGGACTTTCTCGACTTTTACCTTGAAGAGCGTCTCGACGGCGTGGCGAATAGCATGCTTATTAGCATCCGGACGTACTCGGAAGACCACCTGGTTTCCCTCTTCCTTGACCAGCGTGGCTTTCTCAGTAATGAGCGGACTCGTTAACACTGAATACACCGCGTTATTCATGCCGTAAGCCTTTCCGTCACTTTTTGTAACGCCGCCTGGGTGAAGAGCACTTGACGAAAGTGGAGGAGATCGTACACGTTCAAACCTTCGCAGCGTAGCACTTTCACCCCTGGAAGATTGCGCGCGGACTTCTCGATACGTTCGTTTGCCTCTGCAATAACAACCAGTACACTATTCCCCATTTGCAGAGTAGCGAGGAATTCCAGCATTCGCTTCGTCTTCATCTCCGGCAACTCAATGTTGTTGACCACAAAGAGTTCGCCGTCTCGATACTTGGTTGCTATCGCGGCCTGGAGTCCCGTGCGACGAGCACTTTTTGGCAACCGGTAGGAATATGAACGCGGCTGCGGACCAAAAATCGTTGCTCCTCCCACCCATATAGGGGAGCGGCTACTCCCGGCACGGGCTCGCCCAGTGCCTTTTTGCTTCCAGGGTTTTTTGCCACCACCACGAACAAACGCGCGTGTTTTCGTAGCAGCAGTCCCGGAGCGACGGTTGGCACGCTGCATTTTCACCAACTCGAAAAGAAGGTGCTCGCGTGGGGATTGCTGCGCGATAGCGGCAGGCAATTCAATTTCACCAACAGTTTGTCGATCCGGCGAAAAGATCGGAATACGGGATGCCGTCTGTGTTTCCATTGCTTATTTCTTTCCCACCGTCGCTTTACGGATAATGACGACGCCACCACTCGCTCCAGGGACGGCACCACGAATAAAGATCAAGTTGTCTTCACCGCGCACTTCCACTACCCGGAGTTGAGTCGTCGTCACCCGAGTGTTGCCATGTTGTCCCGCCATCCGCTTTCCTTTGAAAATACGGCCAGGAAAAGAACGGTTACCGATCGAACCACCGTGCCGAAAGTATTCGTGCGTTCCACGCGATCCAGGAAAACCGGCCATCCCGTGACGCTTGATAACGCCTGCGAAACCACGTCCTTTCGTTGTCCCGATGACATCAACCTTTTCTCCAGCAGCAAAAAGCGTGGCAACGTTGATCTCAGCTCCAATTTCATACTTATCAATGTCGTCGGTATCGAACTCTCGCAACACGGCGAACGGGGAGGCATTGGCCTTCTTACAGTGCCCGACTAGCGCCTTCGAAGCGCGCTGAATCTTGCGTGTCCCGAACCCCACCTGAATAGCGGTGTATCCATCGCGGTGGGTGTTTTTTTTCTGGACGATAGTGCATGGACCAGCTTGAATAACCGTAACGGGAATGAGGGTCCCGTCAGCAGCAAATATCTGGCTCATACCAAGTTTTTTTCCAATCAGACCATTCATAAGACCATGTCCTTACTGGAGCTTAATCTCGACATCGACGCCAGCCGCCAATTCAAGTTTCCCAAGTGCGTCAATCGTCTGTTGAGTCGGGTCGAGAATATCTAACAACCGCTTATGGGTGCGAATCTCGAATTGTTCTCGCGACTTTTTGTCAACATGAGGAGAGCGGTTGACTGTGTAGCGTTCAGTGCCGGTCGGTAAGGGAATCGGGCCAGCAACCCGACCGCCAGTGCGTTTCACCGTCTCGACAATCTCTTTGACGGACTGGTCGAGCACCCTATGGTCGTATGCTTTGAGGCGAATGCGAATTTTTTCGTTCATGGTAGCCATGCATTATTGGAGGATTTTGGTAACGACGCCAGCACCGACCGTGCGGCCTCCCTCCCGAATCGCGAACCGTAACCCGTCATCCATCGCAATCGGCGTCAGTAACTCCACCACCATCCGCGTGTTGTCCCCCGGCATCACCATCTCCACCCCC
>SHZE01000100.1 GCA_009692435.1 Deltaproteobacteria bacterium
CACGAGCGGATGTGGACGGCGATCGCGACCTGCAAAAAACAGCAACGGAACTTCTTCTCCTTCCTCTACGAGGCGCTCAAGGCCAAAGCCGACAACCGCCCCGCCCCAAGCCTCCTCCGCTCATAACCCGTGAACGGGTACGAAAAAAGGACCAACCCCAAGCACAGTGGTCCAATGGTGGAGTGCGGCCGCAATATCCCGCACCACGTAGCCATTCTGCCGAAGGGATCCGAAAATACGACTCATACGCGTACTCCTTGTGTGTCAACTTGTGAATCGTGGTCTCGCTAGCGCAGGGCGCGAAAGAACGACCGGATATCCTCCACTAACCGCTCGGGCTCTTCCATCGGCGCGAAATGACCGCCCTGCGGCATCACCGTCCACCGCTGGAGATTGTAGTAATCTTCGGCCCAGCGACGTGGCATCCGCACCACATCTCTCGGAAACACCGCGACCGCCGTCGGCGCTTCCACGACGGGGTGCCGCTGATGGACGGGCTGCCAGGGATGCGCCCGGCGTTCATAGTACGACCGGAACGAGGTCCCGATGGTCCCCGTGATCCAATAGAGCGTCATCGTGGTCAACAGTTCGTCTTTGCTAAAGCGGCGTTCGACGTTCCCCGCGCAGTCACTCCAGGCGCGACGTTTTTCCAGAATCCACGCGCATAATCCCGCTGGCGAATCCGTCAGACCATACGCCGCCGTTTGTGGTCGCGTGCCCTGGATGGCGGCATAGCCACGCCCTTCGGCGAAAAAGTGCTGCGTACTGGCAAAGCGCGGCTGCTCGTCCGCGTCATACAGAGACTCTGGTGGTAACTCCATCGTGAGCGGGATCGCAAGGCTCAGGTGCACGCCAATCAGATGATCCGCGTAGGCATGCCCGAGGTCCGTGCTGACTAACGCCCCGATGTCTCCACCTTGCGCGGCAAAGCGGTCATATCCAAGAACCTCGCGCATGAGGACGACCCACCGGTCGGACACTTCTCGTATCGCGATCCCCGCCTTCGCTAACGGCGTGGAGAACCCAAAGCCTGGCAACGACGGGACGACGACATCAAAGGCATCGCGCGGGTCTCCGCCAAATGCGGCAGGGTCACTCAACGGGCGCACGACTTTGTGGAAATCCCAAAACGTCCACGGCCAGCCATGCGTGAGGATCAAGGGCATCGGCTTGGGACCACGTCCGGGTTCGTGCATGAAATGGATCGGTTGTCCGTCGATCGTCACCCGATAGTGGCGAAAGGCGTTCATGGCCCGTTCGTGCGGACGCCAGTCATACGTCGTCCGCCAGTAGGTCACCAGCTCTTTGAGGGCGGCGAGGTTCGTGCCGTACTGCCAGTTGTCGTTATCGATTTCCTCAGGCCAGCGGGTGTGCGCCAAACGTGCGCGGAGGTCGGTCAGCGTCGCATCAGGCACCGTGATCACAAACGGTTCTTTAGTCATCGTCGGTCCTTCTTGAGGAATGAGTCCGGACCAGACAGCACACGGCCAGGAAAGCCCGCGTCACAGAAGGGCCAAAGAACGGACTCATACCTCGCATCTCATTTCTCCCCATTGGCTGTAGCATTGTCGACCGTCGAACGAAAGAAGCACAACCGCACCGCCTCCCTTTCCGAAGGGAGACAGCTCTTGCCGAAAGGGTAACCCTGAGGGTAGCGTAGACCTCTGATCAATCCGAAAAAGGCGACGCACAGGTGAAAAGGAGAACTCCCATGCAACAACGTATGCTCGGCAAGACAGGGTTAGCGGTATCGGTCCTCACTCTGGGAGGTGGAGGGATTGGTATGGTCTGGGGTTCCACGACCGATGACGAATGTATCGAAACCGTGAAGGCGGCCGTGGCGAGTGGCGTAAACCTGCTCGATCTCGCTCCGGTGTATGGCAAAGGCAAAGCAGAGGAGATCGTAGGGCAAGTGTGGCAGGACCTCCCCACGAAACCGCTCATCGCGACCAAGGTGTTTGTCATGCCCGACGAGCGAAAGGATCTGGCCGGTGCCGTCCAGCGCTCCATTGAAGGGAGTCTCACGCGCTTAGGCCTCAGCCACGTCGATGTGTTTCAGCTCCACAATCAGATCGAACCGCGGGAACCCATCGCGCCCCGGCGACTCACCCTTCGTGAGGTCATCGGCGGGGGCGGCGTGCTGGAGGCCATGCAACGACTCAAGGACACGGGCGTCGTGAAAGCGCTGGGCTGTACGGGCATTGCCCGCCACGATGTGGTGCGAGAATTGTTTGCTGATGGCCGCGTAGACACCGTCCAACTCGTCACGAATATCTTATGCTCGGAAGGAGAGATGGGCGCACGTGGGGATGCTCCGTATCGCGATCATCTGGAGATGATTCGTCTCGCGCAGGCTGCGGGCCTGGGAGTGTTCGGCATTCGCCCGTATGCCGCAGGCTCACTGACGACAGCAATCGATCGCACCTTGCCGCCAGAGCATCCTGTCGTTCGCGATTTTGCATTGGCACAGCAACATCTCGGTTTTCTGGCAACCGACCCCTCGTTCCCATTGTCGGTAGCGGCACTGCGCTATGCGTTAAGTCTGCCTGGCGTAAGCACGGTGGTCACAGGGGCGAAAAACCGCAAAGAGCTGGCTGAGGCAATAGCAGCCGTCACCGCGGGCCCACTGCCGGCGGCGACGATAGACCGCATTGCGACCCTGCAGCGTACTGTGTTGGCGCGACAATAACGAAGGAGGACTCAGACACAAGAGTGATCATCAGCTCTTGCGACCGGGTTCTGAGATCGCCCCAGGGGAGCCGTAGTGTCGGCTCCCCGCTCACCTCGGGCACATCGGCTCGGTTACTTCGCTGGCCGTTGCGCGGCGGCGGCACTGGTCGTCACCGGGACCACCTTGCGTTCTTCCCGTTGCAGTTTCGGCATCACTTCCGCCGCGAACAACCGCAGATTGCGTTCCGCGACCTCATGCGGCATGCCGCCGTAGCTGAACACCGGGATGAAGTGATTGAGTCCGACCAGGTCTTGCATGGTGAAAATCTGTTCCAAGCATTGCGCGGGCGTCCCGGCGACCTGCAGTTGGATAAAGCCGTCCACACTCTGTTCCGGCGTCACGGTTTTGGCGGTATCCGCGATCACGCCATAATGCTCGTAGCCTTTCACACTCTTCAAATGCCCATCGGAGAACTTGTAGTGCGCATCCGCCGAGCCCCAATAGCCACCCATCCACTGGCGGGCGCCCTCCCGGGCTTCGTGCTCCGTCTCCGCGCAGAAGACAAAACTGGACGAGATGGGCGGGACCGGTTGGAACCCTTGTTCACGCAAGATTTGCTGATGCCGTTGCACATCCTTCGCTTGCGCCTCCCAGCCGTACAGCGGAATGGCGATGAGGACGCCCAAGCCGAGTTTCGCCATGCGTTCCGCCGTATCGGGGCTGACCGCCGCGCCATAGAGGCGTTTCTCTGGATGGGAATAGGGCCGTGGTCGAATACTCATCTCGGGAATCTGAAAGTATCTGCCGTGATGCGAGAAGCGCTCGTTGGCCAGCGCCTTATGCACCACTTCGGCGGCTTCCACGAACCGTTCGCGGGACTCTTCCATCGCGACGCGAAAACCGTTGTACTCCACCGTCGCCGCGCCACGACCAAAGCCAATCACAATGCGGCCCTTGGACAAGTTATCAAGCATGGCGATTTGCTCAGCGACACGCACCGGATCGTGCCAGGGCAGCACCACCACCATTGAGCCCAGTTGGATCTTCGTCGTGCGTCCCGCCATATACGACAGGAATTGTAGAACGTCGGGCACCATGGTGTAGGGCGTGAAGTGATGCTCCACACTCCAGATCGAGTCGAACCCCAGCGGCTCGGCCAAGTCGGCCAGCGTGAGATCGTTCTGATAGACCTCATAGTCCGTCCACTGGTTGTTGGTGTTCTGCATAAAGATAGACATCCCAACTTTCATAAACCACCCTCCTTTGAGTGAGATACAAAAATAGCGACAACGTCCCCAGTTGCTCTTCTCTCTTTCGCGCCTTTTGCCTGGGAATGCAAGACGACGAATCGTCAGCGTGTGAGTACACAATCGCGCACACACGAAATACGGCTCCTGGAATCGGAGAGCGGCGGAGAAATACGCGGCAACGGAGAGACCGTCTGCCTCTTGTCAGGGGGAAGCGTGTGGGAGTACGTTCGCGGGGAAAGGAGGACCCGCATGGCACGGTTAAACAAAGTGATCGACCTCTTGGAACAAGGGAAAGTGGTGTTTGGCGGCGGTATGGCGTGGACGGGCAACATTGATGAGGCCATGGCGTTTGCCGATATGGGCTACGATTTTGTCATTTTTGAAATGGAGCACGAAGGGTTTCATTTGCCGGGGTTACGGCTCTCACTCCAGTTCTTGCTGGATCGCAAGCGTATCGCCGCCACGGGTGGTTTGCAGCCCGATGTTGTCCCGTTTGTGCGGGTTCCCCCCAACGCCCGCGAACGCAATCAATGGGTCATCAAGCAAGCCCTGGATACTGGTGTCTATGGGTTAATCGTGCCGCATTTGGACACTGTGGAACAAGCACAGGCAATGGTGGTGGCCAGCCGCTATCCACAAGCGCTCGGCGCTCCAGACACCGAGCCAGTGGGCGAGCGGGGATGGTGGTATCGCCTCGCGCCACGGTACTGGGGATTAAGCTTGCAAGAGTATTACCGCGTCGCCGACCTGTGGCCCCTCGATCCACAGGGAGAACTGTTCCTCATGCCGATCGTGGAGGGGATTCAGGGCGTGAAAAATTTGCCTGACATCCTACGCAACGTCAAAGGGATCAGCGCGATTTGGGCCGGCTCGGGTGACCTCTCCATCGAGCTGGGCACCGGCGGCAATATGAGTGACCCGCGGGTCGAAGAAGGCGTGCAACAGATACTCAAGACCTGCACGGAGTTTCACGTTCCATGCGCGACCATTGCCAGTCCGGACACGATCGAACAGCGCATTGAGCAAGGCTTTCGCATTATCGTGACAATGCCCGCGCGGGTGGATCCGACCTTGAAAAAAGGCAAAACGCTCGCTGGCCGTTAGACACCCACCTGGGACCCATACGGATGGCAGTGGCGACCCAGGTGGGCTTCACGATATGGCCGTGAAGCCCACCTGGTGACGACGTCAAGGTTGCGTTCACATCCGCAGCGACACGCGAGTGGCGTGCCCTTCGTTCGCAAAGGGGAACGCGGTGTTGATCTCGGCAAACGGGAAGGTATGCGAGATGATCTTGGCAAACGGATAGCCGTGCTGGCGACGCGCGAGAAAATCCAGCGCGCGCGGTAGGACCCACGGCGCGTAGACAATCTCGCCACCGATCGTCTGTCCCCCACGCACCACAGTACCGGGATCAAGGTTCGAGCGCTAATCGGGAGTGATATTCCCGACCCAGAAATACGGTTCTGTCACAAACTTTAGGTAAAGGCGAGCAAATTGGTCACTTATTGATCACGTATTGTGATCTATGCCGTCAAGGCCTAACACTGTGCCGCTGGCGTGGGAGACACGGTTCCGGGGGGTGCCAGTTGTTTCTGGCGAATGGCATGCCCGACTTCTCTTCCTGCGCTTGGGCAAGCAGCCACCCAAAACGAGTTGACTCCCAACAGGGGACGCACGCGCCGCTTCACGGCCCGATGGTCCTGTTCCACGCTAGGGTTGAGATACTGGCCCTGCCGGATCGCAAGGCCCGTCTTCTGACTCTTATTGTCGTGCTCAATAGCAGCCGTGGTGCTCCCACTCGGATCACTCGGGCTCGTCTCCGGGAGCCCCTGAGGCTGAATCGCATTAGTACTACTTCGTTAGAGTTGGAGTTTAGGGGAAAAGTAGCGGTGGAGGAGGCCCAAGGCGAGCACTTCCCGAATCGCCTCACAGCGCAGCCCTGCACTGACCCACCGATGCACCGCTGGCAGCGCGAGGCGCCGCCGGTCCCGGCGAGGG
>SHZE01000015.1 GCA_009692435.1 Deltaproteobacteria bacterium
TGAACTCGGCTCCTCAAGCGGACCTCGCGCAATTCCCACGGGAGGCGTTTGAGGCCTTGCTGAATGATCTCCCCCTCGCCGCTTAATTGACCAAAGGCGAGGAGGCGCAGTGACAAAAAATGTCACTCGGTATGGCCAAAGTCGAGTTTTATAGGCTTGAGATAATTGAGCTTGATAGTGATGGACGGGCGTTGACGCAAGTTTTAAGGCCGGACTTTTTTTCGCGCCTGGCATAGCGACGATGGCCGTGAAGAGCGCCGCGCTCTCCCGCCATCCCCGCTTAATCTCGATCACGCGCGTCGCTCCTATCGCGCCGCCTGCCAGCGCAAGCAGAGGCACGGCAATATAATCGACCGGACAGTGAATAGTTTCGGCCCCCGCTTTTACTAAATCTCGTAATGTTGGGGGGAGCGCTTCGAGTGGGAAGGGCTCCACTAAATCAGATAAGTGCGGGGCCTGAATCGGACCGTCCTCATCGTCTGGACCGGTGTTGGGGCGTTGCGCTCGCCATCCCGGCTCCAGCAGCTCGCGCAAGGCATGCCAATCGTTGCCTACGCATCCGTTATGGAGGCAACGAAATGCAATCGCACCGCTCCCGAACTGAAGCAAAACCGCTGCACGGTTGTTGTGATCGGCGTTGAACGGGCAAACGGGGAAAATCCATTTCTGCCCGTCCTTCCAGGAGTGGGGGCCGATTACGTCTAGGTGGTGGTGGCCTATCCAGCCTTGAAGATCGAACGCACCCGTCCCGTTTCTATGATGACGTGGCGCTGGCTGTGGATCATCAGGAACCAACGCCGCAAGCGTCTCCAACAGTGAGCGTGGTACTGGTTCTAACGTTTCGGAGACTTCAAGAATCCGCGAAAGACGGTGTGGTCGATCCGACGTGTTGTCGCCTTTGCATGACAACGTTCCGTACAGCTTGCCAATGCGCCCCCCATTATAAACCGTGAGATCAACCACAACAGTATCGTCACTGAAATGGAGGGCGACCGCCGCCAAGCACCGCTTCACGAGATCGGTACTCGCTTGATCGTTCGGTAGATCAATTCGCAGCAGAATATGGGCGCCGTTGCCCGAATCCGCCAAAATATACGCAGTGAAACCGAGCGACCGAAGCCAGCGGAGGCATTCCGTTGCACGGTCAAGGGCTGCTTGGTGCTCAGCGTCCGTTGAGGAAATCCCCGCTGGACGCTTCGGGTCGAGGTCGAGGAGGAGCCACCGCCGCCTCACAATATCGGTATCGCTGGTGGTTGTTCGTGCGCGGTCGATAATGCGATTCGCTGCTCTTGCAAGCAGCGAAGAGACTACTGGATTCAGCGTGATATAAACCGCGCCGCATCGCCCACTCCACTGGTGGGCAATCGCCGCTAGCTTCCCCCAATCCGTGAAATACCCGGATACGGTGCCCTTGGGGGTATTCAGAATGCGCAGTTCCACGACCTGATCCGGGGCACAGAGGAGCGCAAGAGCTTCCTCGATAGGCGAAGGCGCAGGCGACCGCGTCATATCGTTGATATAACTGTTGGTGATTTCCATGTTTTTACCTTGCCCCTCGTTGCTCCAACCATTGCAACGCCGCCGCCAGATCGAAACGGACGAGTCGCCCGCCAAGCTTCTTCACCGGCATCCCCGCTAGAGTCCACTTTCGCACGGCGGCCTTGGAGCACTTGAGCGTTTTCGCCAATTCCTCGGCGGTTAAAAATTCCATAAGTCCTCTCCTTATTTCTTCTTTCTTTTTACCGCCCCTTTTTTCTAAAAACAACCTTATATTTTGTTTGAGGCTATTTATATTTATTTAACTCTACATATCTCAAGGTGCCTTTATTTATCTTTATGGATCGCTTATGCTCTGTGGTATGAACGCAAGACGCAACCTTGAGTGGTTTCTGACCTTCGTGGAAAAGGATATCGGCCAGCTTCGCGCGGGCGACTGGCTTAACCTGGTGGAAGACGCATGGCTGATGGTGAGCGGCTTG
The DNA here is from genome assembly GCA_009692435.1 of Deltaproteobacteria bacterium. Classification (GTDB taxonomy): domain Bacteria; phylum Desulfobacterota; class Binatia; order Bin18; family Bin18; genus JABFSC01. Next base: position 1,980 of record SHZE01000015.1, read on the forward strand.
CCGCTGGACCGAGGGGGAGCAACCGAACCACTGCTGGTACCAGAAGACGACGCGCAGCAGTTGACCCGCGAGAATCTCACGGCGGCGCAAGAGTTTGTTCGGGAGTGGCTGACGGCCTGGGCGCGCCAGAATACGCGCCGGAAAGAGGCCGGATCACGGGAGCCGGTGACGGCCCGTTTGCTTTTTAGGCAACCCCTCAAAGGAGCGATTCACAGCGTTTCCTTTTTCGCCGATGACTCAGGCACCGCGTCGATCTCGGTCGAAGCCGATGACGTGCGTGATGCCCTCTTGTTCGCGTTGGGCGCGACCTGGGCGGGGATGGATGCGTGCCGCCTTCTCGCGTGCCCGACCTGCGCGCGGCTCTTTCTCGTTGAGCATGGAAGGCAAGTGTTCTGCTCCTTCAAGTGCAAAAACAAAGACGTGCAGGACCGGTATCGTGCCACGCATCGCGACAAAGAGTCCGCACGCGGACGGTCTCACTACGAAAAGAAAGTGAAAGAGAAACTTGGCCCCAGCGTGCGCATCGCCAAGAGGCCGCGGGTCGTGAAGCAAGCCAAACCACGTCAGAAGGAGAAATAGTTATGCCCCGATATAAACATGGCTCAGGCTCCGTGTATAAGCGCGGGAAGACCTGGTGGATGACGTACTCAGTGAACGGCCACCAGCAATGGGAATCCGCCAAGACCTCGGATCGAACAATCGCCCGGAAGTTGCTTCAGGAGAAGATCGGCCGACGCGCAGCAGGTCGGTTCGTCGTTGGTTCCGACCGAGTCACCTTCGAGGTGCTCATTCAGATGGTCAAGGACGAGTATGCAGCCAATGCCCGCAAGAGTACCGATAAGGTGGTGTATCGAGAGCGACACCTGGCGAAGTCCTTCGCGGGCTGGAAGGCCAGCGACATCACGGTGACGGACTTGCGTGCTTTCATCGCCAGACGCCAAGAGGAAGGGGCCGCCAATGCCGAAATTAACCGGGAACTGGCGACACTGCGGAGAGGCTTCAACCTGGCACTTCAAGCCGACCGGATTCCTCGGATGCCCCACTTCCCCCGGTTGCAGGAATCAGCACCACGGGCCGGGTTCTTTGAGGCGGGTGAATTTCAAGCCGTCCTGCAACAGCTCCCAGAGTGCTTGCAAGGGCCGGTCAGTTTCGCCTATCTCACCGGGTGGCGGTGCCGCTCCGAGGTATTACCATGCAATGGCGCAATATCGACTTCGAGACCGGCATCGTCCGTCTCGATCCGGGCACAACCAAAAATGGCGACGGGCGAGTCATCTACATGACCGCGCAGATGCGGACGTTGCTGGAAGGGCAGAGACGGCAGACGCTGGCCTTTCAGCAGGAGACGCAACAGATCATCCCCCTAGTATTCCATGACCACGGCCAGCCGATCAGCAACTACGACAAACGGTGGCGGGCCGCTTGCCAAGCAGCGGGGTTATCGGGTAGAAGGTACGTCCATGATTTCAGACGGACGGCAGTGCGGAACATGGTGAAGGCTGGCATCCCTGAACGAGTCGCTATGCAGATGAGTGGCCACAAGACCCGCAGCATCTTTGACCGCTACCACATCGTGGCCGATGCGGACCTACAGGAAGCCGCCAAACGGCTGGAACAGGCGATAGACGCGCAAACCATGACAAAAACCATGACAATGGCCTCTGTCCTCCCTGCCAAAAAGTCCGTAAGTTATTGAAATCCTTGATACGGCGGCGTAGCTCAGTTGGCTAGAGCGAGGGTCTCATAATCCCTAGGTCGGCGGTTCAATTCCGCCCGCCGCTATTGACCTTTTCGAGGGGTATGTTTCGACATGCCCCTTTTTCTTTCTCAACTGAAGCAAGCACTTACGATTGGGGATTGTTAGGCTGGGGGGGTGCGAGTCTCTATTTTGGGGGCATCCCCAACCGGAGAGAAGGGGGCGGGAACCTCGTTAACGAGAATCTTCGTGTCAGAAAATAGCGCCTGAGCGGGCAGTTGCTTGTACAAATATGCCCGTAACGAATCACCCGAAAAATAGAATTTCACGGTTTCTATCGGACCGGGTTCATCCATGTGCTCGGTCAGCGCGTCGGTGACCGTAAACGATTTGCAGTGCGAGAGCAGATCAATTCTCACTCCATCGGTTGGGATCCTCATGTTATCAAGGTGGCTGAACGCGTCCGCTAATATCTTTTCCCACAAAGTGCGGAGCCGGCTGGTCTGGTCCTCCTTCTGGGTATTGAAAATAATCCCAGTTTCTACTTGGACCACCATGAAGGTGGTGTTCTCCTTAGTTTCTTTCCCCGTCACGCCGACCGTGGCGGTGAGCACGGAACCGCTTCGAATCGTCGCGTCATTGAGCCAACTGAGCAAGGAGACGGCGTCTGGCCCGTATTTCTGATTGAGCTCGCGTAACAATTTGCCCAGTTCTGGGGAGTGCGTAGTCACATCACGTTGCCACGAAGGTTCTTCCGCGAAACTGTTCGTCGTCAGCATCATTGGAAGAAGCAGGAGAATAGCCCAGCGCGGATATGATCGATCCATAATGCTGCTATGATGCCAAGGTCCGTGGGATCGGACAAGCACCAAGAACGGGAAAAAATGCGAACTCCTCGCTTCGTACGAAAAGTCGCGGCGGCGCTTGACCAGCTCTTGCCCGCGACTAGGCCACTGGCACTCGGTGTCGCCGTCTCCGGTGGCCCGGATTCAGTCGCGCTCTTGGGGGCATTGGCCACACTGGCGGAGGAAGACCGCCTTTCCCTCACGGTTCTCCACGTCAATCACCATCTCCGACAAGAAGCAGACGACGAACAGCGTCTGGTTGAAAGGTTGGCTGCGCAGTGGCAGTTGCCTTGCGTTGTTGCGACTCTGACCCCTCCAGAAAAACGCTCGGCTATTGAAGCCTGGGCACGGGCGGAACGGTATCGATTTTTTCAGATGACCTGTGCGAACCTCGCGCTGCACGCGGTGGTGCTTGCGCATACGGTTGATGACCAGGCCGAAACGGTGCTCTTTCGTCTGTTGCGTGGGAGTGCGCGGCGCGGGTTGGGTGGCATTCCGCCACGGCGAGCATTGGGAGAGGCGTGGATTCTGCGCCCCCTGCTCGACTGTGCGCGACACGAAGTGATGGAATATCTGCACGCCCAGCAGCTTCCCTATGCGGTCGATCCCAGTAATGCCGATTGGCGATACAGTCGCAATAAAATCCGCCATCGGCTCCTGCCGCTGTTGGCACGAGAGTTTTCTCCCCGTGTGCGTCACCACCTTGCGGCTTTGGCGACGACATTCCGTGAAGAAGAAGCCTGGCTTGATGCCCAGGCCACTGCTGGGCGTGGCCGGGTGCAAATCGCGCCCACCATCCTTTCGCTCAGTCGATTTGCCGCCGAACCCGAGGCGCTCCACACGCGTATCCTACGTCAGTGGCTAGAGGAGAACGGTCTCGCTTCTGATCTGACCTTTTTTCATCTCCGTGCCTTACGCGCGTTGAGTAGGCCAAGTCACCGTGGGAGCGTGGATGTTCCTGGCAACCGGCGCGTGCGGCGTGAGGGAGATGCTCTTGTGATCGCGGACCGTGGGAAACGCGTGCCCCCAATACCGTACAATTTCTTGCTTCTCCCTGGAAATGAGCTGGTGGTGGGAGAGGGCGCCTATCGTGTGGTGCTCTCTCCCCTGCGAGAATGGCAAGGGGGTTTTGCTCAGGTTCGGGCGGAGACCCTCTGGCAGGCATTCTTCGATGGCGATGCGGTCCGAGCCGGTGTGTTCGTGCGCACATGCGCTCCTGGAGATCGGGTGCGTCCTTTGGGAATGCACGGCCATAAAAAAGTCCACGATGTGTTCGTTGACACCAAGGTTCCGGCGGTACACCGTGCAACCTGGCCGGTCGTCGTTGTTGGTGCCGACATTGCCTGGGTGCCTGGGTGCGTGCGCGGCGAAGTAGCAAAAGTTACCGCCACGACCCGCTGGGTGTGTCAGGGGGCGGTTGTCCCATTGCCGGGGAAAGGAAAACTGTGTTAGGGTATCGCAGCCGTGTAAAGGGGAAAGTGAGTGAATAGATCGCACAATTTTGCATTATGGCTCATATTGGGGTTGGCCCTCCTGCTCATCTTCAAGGTGTTCAATCCGCAACAGCCAAAGATCCCTGAAATCGACTTCAGTGCCTTCTTTTCCGCTGTGGAAAAAGGGGAAGTGTCCGAGGTCACCATTCAGGGCCGAGTCATTCGTGGGAAGTTCCGCAATGATGAAGGCTTCCGCACGTTTACTCCGGAAGACCCGGATATTGTCCGTACCCTACGCGGAAAAGAGGTGAAAATCACGGCTCGCCCCGAAGAGGGAGACGCGTGGTACGTCGCGCTCTTCGTCCAGGCATTTCCCATTCTTTTGCTGATCGGGGTGTGGGTGTTTTTCCTGCGACAGATGCAAATCGGTGGCGGCAAGGCGATGTCGTTTGGCAAGAGTCGCGCGAAGTTGCTCACGGAAAACCAGCATAAGGTCACCTTTAATGACGTGGCTGGAGTAGCAGAGGCGAAGGAAGAGCTCGAAGAGATTATCGCCTTTCTCAAGGATCCGAAAAAATTTACACGTCTTGGTGGACGTATTCCCAAAGGGGTCCTCTTAGTTGGCGCGCCAGGGACGGGAAAAACTCTCCTGGCTCGTGCTATCGCGGGTGAAGCGGGCGTCCCATTCTTCTCGATTAGCGGGTCCGATTTTGTCGAGATGTTTGTCGGGGTTGGTGCCTCACGCGTTCGGGACTTGTTTGTGCAAGGGAAGAAACAAGCCCCATGTATTATTTTTATCGATGAAATTGACGCGGTGGGTCGTCACCGCGGAGCGGGCTTAGGGGGTGGTCACGACGAACGTGAGCAGACCTTGAACCAACTGCTCGTGGAGATGGACGGGTTTGAGGCGAACGAGGGTGTGATTCTCATCGCCGCGACCAACCGTCCAGACGTGCTCGATCCGGCGCTGCTGCGACCGGGGCGTTTTGATCGCCGTGTGGTGGTGCCGCGTCCTGATGTCCGTGGCCGAGAAGAAATCCTCCGTGTTCATAGCCGACGTGTTCCGTTGGCCGAGGGGGTGAATATCGAGACCTTGGCGCGGAGCACGCCGGGATTTTCCGGGGCTGACCTTGAGAACCTTGTCAACGAGGCCGCGCTGCTCGCGGCTCGAAAGAACAAAGACAAAGTTGATATGCAGGACTTTGAATTGTCAAAAGACAAAGTTCTGATGGGTGCCGAGCGGCGAAGTCTGATTCTCAGCTCGGAAGAGCGGAAGAATACCGCATATCACGAATCCGGCCACGCGCTGGTGGCGCGACTGATTCCAGGAACCGACCCCGTCCACAAAGTGACGATCATTCCGCGGGGCATGGCACTCGGAGTGACGATGCAAGTGCCAGTCGATGATCGGCACACCTGGTCCAGGGACTACATCGTCGATCGGCTGGCGATCATCTTCGGCGGACGCGCCGCCGAGACCCTCATCTTTGACCAAATGACGACCGGCGCGGGCGATGACTTGGAGAAGGCCACGGAGTTGGCACGGCGCATGGTGTGTGAGTGGGGTATGAGTGAACGCTTGGGACCGATGACCTTCGGGAAGAAGGAAGAACAGATTTTTCTGGGGCGCGACTTCACGCAGGCGAAAGACTACTCCGAAAAAACCGCCGTCGATATCGACACCGAAGTGCGGCAGATCATCTCGGCGGCGTATGAGCGCGCGAAGGATTTGCTCCGGAAAAATTTGGACATCCTGCATAAGATGGCCGCCGTCTTACTCGAAAAAGAAGTGCTGGATGCGCCTGAGCTTGACGAAATCATGCGCATGCTGAGGCCGCAAGCCGACCTCATTGCTGAACCGCAACCGGCGGCCTGAGTGCTCCCTCGGTCCCCGCGTGGGTGCTCAGCGGGAAGTCTCCCTGCCGCCCTCTTCGTTGGTCACACATGTGCTGTGAGTGACGAGGAGGAAGAGAGCAGACGGCGGGGCCACAACCATGACGAACCTGCTCACTCAACTTCGTTGGCAAGACGCGGTCGATATTGCCCTGATTGCTAGTGTTGTCTACTGGCTGAGCCTCCTCATTCGTGGCACGCGTGCTGTGCAGATGTTGGGGGGGCTGGTTGTTCTCTTCGCGAGCTATCTGTTTTCACAAGTCTTTGAGCTCTATACGCTCAACTGGGTACTGGATAATTTTCTCAGCTCGATTCTCTTAGTGATCGTGGTTCTCTTTCAGAATGATATTCGTCGTGCCCTCACCGAGGTCGGTCGGGGGTCATTTTTAGGTGTCAAGGAACGTACGGCGTATGGTCCTCTGCTGGATGAATTAACCAGGGCGGTCATTGGTCTTGCCGGGAGACGGCAAGGCGCGCTCATCGTGGTGGCGCGAGAAGTAGGACTGAACGAGTATATTCGCACGGGGATTTCCTTGAACGCCGAGGTGCGCAAAGAGTTGGTTGAGAGCATTTTTGTCCCCGGTGCCCCGTTGCATGATGGCGCGCTGATTATCCAACACGGGCGGATTGTGGCGGCTGGGTGTATTCTGCCGCTGACTTCGAATCTCAATGTGCACCAGGCTTTGGGGACGCGGCATCGGGCGGCGATGGGACTCACGGAAGAAACGGATGCCATTGTGGTGGTCGTCTCTGAAGAAGAGGGGACAATTTCCTTGGTTCGTGAGGGGCAGATCGCTCGTGTCCTTGATGCCACCGCGGTGCGCGACGCACTCCAACAGCTCTTCGCTCATGACGTGGTATAGCAAACAACTCCTTGCCCCAGTGTATCGCAACGGAAAACTGAAACTGTTTTCGTTAGCGTTTGCCTTTGGCTTATGGATTTTAGTCAACTATGGCGAACGCGATACGGAAAAAACGCTGGTCGTGCCCGTGGAATTTTATAACCTTCCGGAACAATTCGTAATTACGGGGGCACGCGATGACTATATCGATCTGCGGTTGCGGGGACCTCGTTCGTTATTAGAGGGGATCAAATCGAAGCGCATTCCCCTGGACCTCAACGATGTGCGGCCAGGGGTGTCCACGTTTCGCATCAACGCGGACTCACTCAATCTGCCGCGTGGCGTGCGAATCGTGCGGATTAGTCCCGCGCAGGTCAATCTCGACATCGCGCGTCTCATCAGACGGACCGTACCGGTGCGCCTTGAAACCGTGGGGACGGTTCCTCGTGGCTATACCCTCGCCGCGCCAGAGTTATTACCCGACAAAGTGGAAGTCAGTGGCCCGTCCTCACTCGTGGAAAAAATTCGGATGATTCAGACCGACTCTTTTGATCTCAGCAGTCTCACGCAATCCGTGACCCCCACCCTCAATCTCCGCGGACCAGAGGAGGAGTCCGTCTCCTACAGCGTGCAGAAAGTCCTGGCGAAGATCGACGTGCAAGAAGTGATTCTGACGCGGGAGTTCCGCAACGTGAAAATCGACATTCGCAATGCCACGCAGCGCGCGACCTTGACGCCAGAACGGGTGCAGGTGAAAGTCCGGGGGCCGCAGCGCGTGCTGGAGGGGAGCGAGGCTCCAGCGATTGACGCCTTTGTCGATGCGCTTGAGCAAAACACTGGCGAGGCGACTGTTCCCGTTGCTATTGTGCTTTCACCGGGCCTCGAACTGGTTTCGCGGGAACCGGAGGAGGTACATCTGCGATTCGCGGATGACGAGAAGAAAAAGCCCCGCCCCGTCAAACCGACACCCAACCGGAAGAAGTAGGAGGAGACGGATGGCACATGGCAATGGTCCACAGCCCAAGAATGGTGAAGCTGCTCAGCGCTTGTTTGGCACCGACGGCATCCGCGGGATCGCTAACGTTGAGCCCATGACCTCGGAGACCATCTTGCGCGTCGGGCGAGCGCTCGCCTATACGTTCCGTCATCGCCCCGGACGACATAAGATTTTAATTGGCAAGGATACCCGACTCTCTGGGTATATGTTGGAGACCGCGCTCGCGTCGGGTATCTGCTCCATGGGGGTCGATGTCTTGTTAGTCGGGCCAGTTCCCACCCCAGGGATCGCGTTCTTGACCCGCAGTTTACGGGCGGATGCCGGGGTGGTGATTTCGGCTTCGCACAATCCATTTCAGGACAATGGCATCAAAATTTTCTCCCGTGACGGCTTCAAGCTACCAGACGAGCTGGAAGATGAGATTGAAGCGTTGGTGGTGGACCAGCATATTGATCATCTGCGACCGACCGCGACTGCTATTGGTAAAGCCTTTCGCGTTGAAGATGCTATCGGACGATATAACGTCTTCGCGAAAAATGCTTTTCCGCGACACCTGACCCTTGAGGGGATCAAAGTCGTGGTGGATTGCGGGCATGGAGCGGCGTATAAACTTGCTCCGGAAGTCCTTGAAGAACTTGGGGCCGAGGTGATCGCGCTTGGGGTTGATCCCGATGGAGAGAACATCAACCGAGACTGCGGGGCGTTGCATCCTCATCAGGTGCAGCAGATGGTGCGCGAAAGTGGGGCGCAGCTTGGCGTCGCCCTGGATGGCGATGCCGATCGCGCCATTCTCATTGACGAAACTGGCGAGGTGGTTGATGGTGATGCGGTGCTGGGGATCGCCGCCAGCGAGATGCTGCGGACCGGGACCTTACGCAACGACACGTTAGTGGGAACGGTGATGAGCAACTTAGGGTTAGAGGTTGCTCTACGACAAATGGGGGCTCGGCTGGTACGGACCGCTGTGGGCGACCGCTATGTGGTCGAAGAGATGGTGCGTGGTGGGTATAACCTCGGCGGGGAACAATCTGGACATGTCGTGTTCCTGGATGTGAATACGACTGGTGATGGGCTGGTGACGGTCCTCACGTTGTTGGGGATCATGCTTGAACGACAACGGCCACTGTCCGAGTTGAAGAAAATTCTTCAGCGCTATCCCCAGGTGTTGATTAACGTCAAAGTGCGTGAGCGTCGCGATCTCGCCACTATCGCCCCGGTGGCGCGCGCGATGGCAGAGGTCCAAGCGATATTAGGCGAGCGTGGCCGCTTGTTAGTGCGGTACTCGGGCACTGAACCTCTGGTCCGGGTGATGGTGGAAGGTGAGGACGAGAAGACGGTCACATCCTGCGCCGAAGAGGTGGCCGGCAGTATCCGTCACCATCTCGGGGTATAGGCTTCCTTCTATGTACGTCGTCACCGCCAAAGAGATGCGTGAGTTGGAACAGCTCACCATCGACCACACTGGTATCCCAAGCAGTGTCTTGATGGAACGGGCAGGGGGCGGCGCGACCGAAGTGCTGGTCAAGGCATTTCCCCAGGTCGATTCCGCGCTCGTACTGGTCTTCGCCGGCAAAGGCAATAACGGCGGGGATGGATTCGTCATCGCCCGCGCACTGAAGAAACAGGGTATTGCCTGTGAAGTCTTCCTGGCGGCGAAGAAAGAGGAGGTGACCGGTGATGCGTTGCACAACCTCACGACGTTTGTCCGTCTGCGTGGGCGCGTCACTGAAATCACCGATTCCACTCAATATGATCGCCTTCAGCGGCAACTCGGTTCCTGTGGTCTCATCGTTGATGCCCTGCTCGGCACTGGGCTCAATGCGCCGGTACGCGGCCTCATGGCCGACCTGATCGAGATGATCAACGCGAGTGGCGTTCCAGTCCTAGCCGTTGACATTCCTTCGGGCCTTGATGCGGACCGGGGTGTCGTGCTCGGCTCGGCGATAAAGGCAGCCCTGACCGTGACGTTTGGATATCCCAAGCTCGGACTCGTCGGGGCGCTGGGGCTCGCGCAGGTGGGCCGTTTGGAGGTTGTGGATATTGGCATCGCGCCCGAGGCTCTTGCGACCATCAACCCACGGACCACCTTGTTGACTAAGGCCGACATGGGGACGCGCCTCCGTGGCCGACATGCCAATGTTCATAAAGGAGACTTTGGTCATCTGTTGGTGATCGCCGGGGCACGAGGGAAAAGTGGTGCGGCCTTGATGAGCGGCGGGGCCGCGCTGCGAATGGGGACTGGACTGGTGACCTTGGGTGGTCCAGCTTCATTGAACACGGTGTTCTCGACGGCGCTGATGGAAGCGATGACCGTGCCGTTGCCGGAACAACCGGATGGGAGTCTGAGTTTCGATGAACAGGCAATAGCCGAAGCCGTGCAGGGCAAAAGTGCCATCGCGTTTGGGCCAGGGGTTGGCGTATCCACGGATACCATCGGTGTGCTTCGTTGGTTAGTCATGCGGAGTGAGCAACCACTGGTGATTGACGCCGACGGACTCAATTGTTTGGCGACCGACCCGGAGCTGCTGCGTGAAGCGACAGTGCCGGTGGTCCTGACGCCCCATCCTGGTGAAATGGCACGGCTAGGGAAAAGCAGTAATGCCGAGGTGCAAGAGCACCGGCTCGAAGTCGCCCGTGCCTTCGCCACGCAGCATGACTGTTATGTGGTACTCAAAGGGGCACGCACCGTGATTGCCGCTCCTGATGGCAAGGCGTGGATCAACCCGACTGGCAATCCCGGCATGGCGAGTGGCGGTATGGGCGATGTGCTCACTGGCGTGATCGGTGGACTGCTCGCGCAAGGATACTCGCCGACCGATGCGTGTTGTCTTGGCGTCTTTCTCCACGGGCATGTCGGTGATCGCGCCGCGCAAGAAAAAGGGGAGATCGGCATTCTGGCCCGTGACCTGATCGAACAATTGCCGATGGGTATTCGGGACCTGCAACAATCTGCTCGCTAGCAGTAGCCTTTGCTCGCCGTCAGCGGTCAGTCGTCAGCGGTCAGCAAATTATGGACATCCAAATCCACACCGCTTCACCGGAAGAGACCGAAGCCTGGGGAGAGCGGCTCGCGCAGGTCCTGCAACCAGGAACGATCCTTGGTTTGACAGGCGAACTGGGAGCGGGGAAAACGTGTTTTGTACGCGGGCTGGCGACCGGTTTGGGCGTCAATCCCGAGGCCGTGCACAGTCCAACCTTTACGCTGATCGCCGAACATGGCGGTGGACGAATTCCTCTGTATCATATCGATCTGTATCGCTTGGAAGGGGCAGCGATTGAAGAACTCGGCTTGGAAGAGTATCTCTTTGGGGCCGGGGTCAGCGCCATTGAGTGGTTTCGTTTCTTACCCAGTGACCGGATGCCGGAGTATTTGCTGGTGACGATTGCGTTTGGCGCGGGAGAAGAGGAGCGAGTGCTCACCTTCTTCGCCCAGGGAGAGCAGTACGAACATATCCTCCGTGCTTTGCTGAACAGGGTACCGCCGCTTGCATGAAATAGTGAGGCGGGGCACAGTGCCAGACCCTCCGCCACAATAATGAGGAGAGAGAAACACTCGTATGCTTGTCGTGCAGAAATATGGTGGAACATCCGTGGGATCAATCGAGCGGATCAAAGAGGTCGCGAAACGAGCGGCGGAAACATACGACGCGGGCCATCAAGTCGCCGTGGTCGTCTCCGCCATGAGCGGAGAAACCAACCGCCTCTTGGGACTCGCGAAGCAAGTGACGGATCGTCCGGATGAACGAGAGAGCGACGTGCTGGTTTCGACCGGCGAGCAAGTGACCGTGGCGCTCCTCGCCATGACGCTCAAATCAATGGGCTACCCGTCGTTTTCGATGCTGGGCCACCAGATCGAAATCGAGACCGATAGTGCCTTTGGTCGGGCGCGGATTCAACGCATCAACGCCGAGCGGCTTTTGTCCGGCCTCCAACAGGGGAATATCGTGGTGGTCGCTGGATTCCAGGGGGTCGATGCCCAAGACAACATTACGACCTTGGGGCGCGGGGGATCCGACACCACGGCCGTGGCGATCGCCGCCGCTCTGAAGGCGGATGCGTGCGAAATTTACACGGATGTGGATGGGGTCTATAGCGCCGATCCCCGTATTTGCCCGCACGCGCGGAAATTAAGCCGCATTTCCTATGATGAGATGCTTGAGCTGGCCAGCCTGGGCGCGAAGGTCCTGCAAATTCGCTCAGTCGAGTTCGCCAAGCGCTATCAAGTGCCCGTACATGTCCGGTCGAGCTTTTCCCGCGAAGAAGGAACCTGGTTAGTACATGAGGAGCCGAGCATGGAAGAAGTGACAGTCTCCGGGGTCACCTCCGACCTTGATCAAGCGAAGATTACTATTTTGCATGTCCCCGACCGTCCGGGATTGGCGGCCAAGGTGTTTGGCCCCATTGCCGAAGCGAACATCGTCGTCGATATGATTATCCAGAATGCCAGCGCCGATGGGTCAACCGATCTCACCTTCACGGTGCCAAAGGGAGACGCCGCCAAGGCGCTCGCCTCGGTCACGGCGTTGATCCCCGAGCTGGGCGCACAGGGAGTGACGCACGACGTGGATGTCGCCAAGGTGTCGATTGTCGGCTTGGGTATGCGCAGTCACGCCGGTGTGGCGGCCCGAATGTTCCACCTCTTGGCACGGGAGGGGATTAACATTCTGATGATTTCCACGTCAGAGATTAAAATCTCCGTGGTGATCGACGCCAAATACACGGAATTGGCGGTACGCGTGCTGCACGACGCCTTTGTGACGCCCCCAAAGTGAGGAAGGCATGAAACGGATTTCCCTTTATGACACCACCTTACGAGACGGCTGCCAGTCCGAAGACGTCTCGTTTACCCTTGAGGACAAGCTCCGCGTGGCCGAGCGGCTCGACCATTTTGGCATTGACTATATTGAAGGCGGATGGCCGGGCTCGAATCCGCGCGATGAAGAGTTCTTTCTGGCCATTAAGAAATTCCATCTCACGCATGCGAAAATCGCCGCCTTCGGCTCGACCCGGCGCGCGAACATCGCGGCCGCGGACGATCTCAATATCCGTCTTCTCCTCAAAGCGGACACTCCGGTGGTCACGATTGTCGGGAAAACCTGGGACCTGCACGTGCGGGATGACCTGCGCATTTCCAAGAAAGCCAACCTCGATGTCATTGGTGATTCCATCGCCTATCTCAAAAAACGCGTCGATCAGGTGTTCTTTGACGCTGAACATTTCTTTGATGGCTACGCCGCGAATCCCGAATACGCGTTGGAATGTCTCAACGTCGCGGCGCAGTCGGGCGCTGATGTTCTCGTGCTCTGCGATACGCGCGGTGGCCGCATGCCGCACGAAGTTCGGACGGCGATGGCGGCGGCCCGCAAGGTGGTGACGACCCCCTTTGGCATCCATTGTCATAACGATTGTGAAATGGCGGTCGCGAATTCATTAGCGGGAGTAGAGGCTGGGGCCGTGCAAGTGCAGGGCACCGTCAATGGCTTTGGCGAACGGTGTGGCAATGCCAACCTCTGCTCGGTCGCGCCCAATCTGCAACTCAAGATGGGCTATGAATGTGTGAGTCCGACACAACTGACGCAGCTCGCGGAAATGTCACGCTTCGTCTATGAACTGGCCAACATCGAACCCAGTAAGCGCCAAGCGTATGTCGGGGCCAGTGCGTTTGCTCACAAAGGTGGGCTCCATGTCGCCGCCGTACAAAAAAATCGGGAAACCTACGAACACATTGACTCCGAGCTCGTCGGTAATCACCAGCGTGTGCTGGTCTCCGACCTCTCTGGCCGCAGCAATGTGGTGTATAAAGCCAAGGAGTTTGGGCTGGATGTCGAGAGTTCCGACCCGGCGGTGAAGACGATTCTTGACGAAGTGAAGCGCCTGGAACATAGGGGTTTTCAATATGAGGGAGCGGAAGGGTCGTTTGAACTCCTGATGCAAAAGGCGATACACGGGAAGGTCCGCCATTTTCGCTTGATTGGCTTCCGCGTGATTGACGAGAAGCGCAAGGAGGACGAGCCCTCGCTGTCAGAAGCGACGATTATGATTGAAGGTCCAGATGGCGCGGTCGAGCATACCGCCGCCCAAGGCAATGGGCCGGTGAATGCGCTGGACCGGGCGCTGCGCAAGGCGCTGACGAAATTCTATCCACAACTGGAGAAGGTCGAATTGCTCGATTACAAAGTGCGGGTGTTGGGTGGTGACGGTGGGACGGAAGCCACCGTGCGGGTGCTGATTGAGTCTGGCGACGAGCATGACCGCTGGGGAACCGTTGGCGTTTCGCCCAATGTGATCGAGGCGAGTTGGCAGGCGTTAGTCGATAGCATCGAGTACAAGCTCTACAAGGACCAAAAGACTAAGAAAGGCGGTGCGCTGATAAGCGTGGAGCAAGCGGCGGTCGCACGGCGATAGACCTCAGCAATCGTGACGTTCACGTTCGGTAAGAAGAGTAGTGAAGTTGATTCCGAGTTCCCTCTTCCGGCTGGGAGAGGGCTAGGGTGAGGGGCATTGAGTGACTTTTCCGCTTTTGGTCGTCAGATTTCAATAAAATGAGAGGAGGGGCAGGCACGACACCTGCCCCTTGTAGCTTCTATGATGTGGCAGGAAATTAAAGAAGATATTCAGGCGGTCTTTGAGCGCGACCCCGCCGCGCGCTCAACCTGGGAGGTGATGTTGGCCTATCCAGGATTCCATGTGCTGTTGTTTCACCGGGTAGCGCACTGGTTGTGGGAGCGTGAACTGACCACGCTCGCGCGTATTGTCAGTCACGTGTCGCGCTTCCTGACCGGAATTGAGATTCACCCAGGGGCGCGGATCGGGCGGCGGGTTTTTATCGACCACGGCATGGGTGTCGTCATTGGCGAGACTGCTGAAGTCGGGAACGATGTGACGCTCTATCAAGGGGTGTCGTTAGCCGGAACCAGTTTGGAACGAGGGAAACGGCATCCGACCGTGGAGGACTGGGTTTTGATTGGAGCTGGGGCCGCTGTGCTTGGTCCGATTACGATTGGGCGTCATAGTCGGATCGGGGCCGGGTCGGTTGTGGTGACCTCCGTGCCCGCGCATTCCACTGTCGTGGGAATTCCTGGCAAAGTCGTGAAGGAAGAAGGCCGTCACCAGCCGTCGGGACGTCCCATTGTTGATCTCGACCATGCCGACCTCCCGGACCCAGTAACACGAGCACTCTCCGCGTTACTCAAACATGTAGAACATCTCGAAAGCCGGCTCGACGAGGTCTCGTCACGGCAAGGATCGCTCGAAGGGAAGTTCGCCGAAGAAGGCGAGGAGTTGCAGCGGGCTCGGGAGCTGCTGAAGAACGGCGCCAGCCAATAGCGATTCGTCGAGGCTTGCTCGAAGAAGTCACGGCAAGTCTAGTGTCAACGTCAAGACTTGATCTGACAAAGAGTAATTCTGATCTTCGTTGTCGGGTCGATACGACGCGCCTTGAGAGGAAAAGGCGCGCGCTCCCTTGGGTGTTGGGCTGGTAAGCAAAAACTAGTTGTTGTAGAGATAGAGACTGTGAAGCTTTCATACACGGCATTGAAGACGTTTCAGCAATGCAACTTTCGCTATCACCTGCGGTACAACCGAGGTCTCCCCAGCCGACCACGACCAGCAGCGCAGTCGTCTCGCGCCTTACATGGTGCGTTACATCTCTTCCACCAGGGGCTGAAACAGCAACACCCCAGCGACCCGGCCTTGTTTCCGCCCACAGCCAATGCCCTTGATACGCTCCTGGCTCATCTCAAAGGCTACTACGACAATCCCTTACGCCCACTCACCGATGAGCAGTATCAAGAAGGACGAGCACTTCTCATGCGCTATTGGGAAGCTTACCGTGGGCAGTTTCCTACTCCGTATCTGCTGGAAGAGAAGTTCACTCTGCATGTCGGTCCGTTTGTCCTCACTGGGCGTATTGACCGGGTTGATGACACGCCGGACGGATTCGAGATTATCGACTACAAGCTTGCGCAACGGAGCATCATCCCTCCTGATCCTTTGCAGCTGGATGTCTATCAACTTGGATTTCACGCGCAGACTGGGGAGGCCGCAAAGAAGCTCTCCTTTTACTACTTGCGGACCGGGCAGACCGAAACCGTTGAGGCTGACGAACCAGCGGCAGCGCAATCACGGGTGCGGGGGTTATGTCGGGACATCAACCGCGAGCAGGAGTTCCATCCACAAGAAGGTGCCTGGTGCGCGAGTTGTGATTTTCGTGAGTTTTGCCCGACACAGAGTCGTACCCCACGACCAATCCCCGCGAAAGGTCGCGCGACCCAGTTGGGGTTTGATTTCTGAATATCTAGGAAAGAGGAACGTCAGCGTTCAGCACTCAGCCGTCAGCGTTCAGCAAAAAGAAGGATATCCGTACCTCTGTTTTCTTGTGTGGCTGAGTGCTGAACGCTGATAGTTGAATGCTTACACGGAAGGAGGGGAGACCCATGAAAAAGAGTGAGAGCCGTATTCTGACCACGCATGTCGGCAGTTTGCCCCGTAATGCGGTCCTGTCGGAGATGCTTATCCGTCAGGAACAAGGGGAAGCCATCAACCTTGCCGAACTGGAACGCGTGTCGGCGGAGGCCGTTCACCACGTCGTGCGGAAGCAGTTGGAGGCGGGTGTCGATATTGGCAATGACGGCGAACAGCCGCGGATCGGTTTTCAGACCTACGTGCCGCAACGCATGCGCGGATTTGGCGGTGAGAGCAAGCGCCCGATTCCCCAAGATATGCGCGAATTCCCGGACTTCATGGCGATCATGGAGAAACGGCGGATGGGCCGCGCCAAGGTGTTTAACGCGCCGCAAGCGATTGCCGAAGTGCAGTACGAGGACCTCTCTGGAGTGCAACAGGAATGTCGACTCTTTCGCTCTTCCCTGGACCAAACGTCACAACCCTTCGCTGAGCCGTTTATGACCGCGGCGTCGCCGGGTATTATCTGCACGACCATGCTCAACGCGCACTACGACTCCTACGAACGCTATGTCTTTGCCGTCGCCGAGCAGATGCGTAAAGAGTACGAATACATTCATGCGCAGGGCTTTGTCTTGCAACTCGATGCCCCAGACCTGGCGATGGAACGGACGTTTCTCTTTCAAGACAACTCGACACAGGAATTTCAGAAGATCGTCGAGATGCACATCGCGGCAATGAACCATGCGATCCAGAATCTCCCGCGTGACCGTGTTCGCCTCCATGTGTGTTGGGGGAATTACGATGGGCCGCACAATCACGATGTGCCGCTCGCTGATATTTTGCCGATTCTGTACCAAGCCAATGTTGGTGCCCTGTGCCTGGAAATGTCGAATCCACGTCATCAGCACGAGTACAAAGTCTTTAGGCAATACAAGTTACCGACGGCAATGGTCTTGATTCCTGGCGTGATTGATTCGACCACCAATTACATCGAACCCGCCGAGGTGGTCGCGGATCGTATTTGTCAGGTGGTTGATGTCGTGGGTGACCGCACCCGTGTTCTTGCCGGGTCCGATTGTGGGTTTGGCACTTTTGCTGGTTGGGAAATGGTGGCTGAAGGAGTCGTGTGGGCGAAATTGAAAGCGTGCAGTGATGGGGCACGTCTGGCGACTCAGCGGCTGTGGGAGAAGAGTGAAGAGTAGGGTGCGCTCCGTGTACCAACACACTAGACCTTGGACTTCCTACTAGAAGAAGACATGGAACCCGAAACGCACAAGAACGTGACTCCGGACCAACCGACCTCACCACAATCCTCGCGTGGATATTTCAGTGCCATTGTGAGTGGACTGATGACCGGGGTCCGTAAGGCACCAGTGGTGGTGGTGTTTTTTCTCATCGCCCTCGTGCTGTACTATCAGCGGTCGTTCCAGGAGCCGCCACCCGCGCTGAACCCATTGAATGTGAAGGCAGAGGGGGTGGCGCCGAAACCACCTCCCGAACTGCCGCAAGGAGCCGCCGCGCTCGTGTGGAACTGTATTCATCAGGTAGATACCACACTGTCCAACGGCTTATGGGCGGATGTCTATTATGGGATGGAAGCGAGCTTTGATGGTAAACTGGTCGTGGCAAAGGTGACAGAGAAATGGAAAGAGCTTTCGGATGACAAACGACAGACTATCGTGAAACTGATTGCCGACACGTGGATTGAGAACGCCAAGATGCTCAAGATCTTCACCTCTGGAGATGAAATGCAAAAGGTCGAGATTAAGCAACTACCGAGCGAGGAATCCGTGGCCTCGTGGAAACCGGCGACCGGGGTACAACTCGTGCCACCTCACACGGAAGCGTGAAATGAGGGGCTGGGGGTTAGGGGTCGGGGACTGGTGAAGGAAAGCACGAGAGCGAACACCAGGTCAATGTTGGCGTCTAATCTCTACTGACTACTGACTACTGACTACTGACTACTTTTTCGAGTACACTGTGGGTGATTTTTTTACGATTGAATGGCAAGACGGGGCGGTGGTCATGCTCGATCAGCGACTGCTGCCGACACGCGAAATCTATCGCACCTATCGCGACTACCGTGGGGTGGCGCGTGCGATTAAAGACATGGTGATTCGTGGCGCACCAGCCATTGGAGTCGCTGCGGCAATGGGCATTGCGCTGGGTGCGCGGCAACTCAAGAAAATTGAACAGTCGGAAGAGTTCGAGCGGCTGTGTCAGGAGTTCGCGGCGACGCGACCAACCGCGGTGAACCTCTTTTGGGCGATCGATCGTATGCGTGCCGTATACGATCGCGTTCGCAAGCAGGGACGCGATGTGATCTGCGCTCGGTTAGAACGTGAGGCGATAAAAGTTCATGACGAAGACATCGCGATCAACCGCCGTATGGGTCGATTTGGAGCGACGCTCATTCCCAAAGGGGCGACGGTAATGACGCACTGCAACGCGGGCGCGTTGGCCACGGCAGGGTATGGCACCGCGCTTGGGGTGATTCGGGCGGCGTGGGAACAGGGAAAGAACATCTCGGTTTTCGTGCCAGAGACACGCCCGTTCCTGCAAGGCGCCCGACTGACGGCGTGGGAGCTACAAAAAGAAGGCATCCCGGCTACGTTGATTACGGACAACATGGTCGGCCATTTCATGCAAAAGGGGAAAATTGATTGTGTCGTGGTCGGCACTGACCGCACCGCCGCCAATGGCGATGTGGCGAATAAGATTGGGACGTATACCAACGCTGTTCTCGCCGCACGGCACGAGGTGCCATTCTATGTGGCCGCGCCGACGTCTTCGATTGATCTCGCGTGTCCCGGAGGGGAGCAGATTCCTATTGAAGAGCGTTCAGCTCGTGAGGTGACACACGTTTTTGGACGGCAAGTGGCACCGACGGGGATGCGCGTGGCGAACCCCGCGTTTGACGTGACTCCCCATGACCTCGTCAGTGCGATCATCACCGAAAAGGGTATCGCGCGTGATCCGTACCTGAAGGTGTTGTCGCAGCTCGTGGGGAATGGGCAGAAGAAGAAGAAACGGGGAAACGGGGAAGAAAAATAAGATATGCCTTGTTCGCCCATGCGCTTGTTCTTCTTCTAAGAAGCGCCGATTCGCAAAATCTCCTCCACCAACAAGGCATAGTCATACTCTTTCGGCGGTGGCGAGAGTTCCTGTCGCGATTGATGCGACTGTCGGAGCGCGTTGATCCGCTGGGCCGCTTCTTCTACTCGTTGGTGCGACAAGGTGCCGTTTTCTAGCGCTTGCAGACAGGCATCGCGCGCGGCGATTGCCAGCTCAATGGTGTGACATACCAGCATCATGTCGGCCCCGGCATTGAGTGCGTTGATAACCGTCTGTGCGACTGTTGAATGCCGAACGACTGCCCCCATTTCCAGGTCATCAGTGACAACGACTCCGTCATAGTGCATCTGCTGGCGCAGGAGTCCGGTGATGATCTTTGATGAGATGGTCGCCGGAAATTCCAGATCGAGAGCGGGATACCGTACGTGCGCCGTCATCAGCATGGCAATGCCTTCACCAAGGGCTTGTTGGAACGGATACACGTCGATGCTGGCGAGTTCCTCTCGCGTGCGATCATCCTGAGGGAGGTCCTCATGTGAGTCCATCAGCGTGCCGCCATGACCAGGAAAGTGTTTGCCACACGGAATAACGCCACTCTCACGCAGCCCACGGATAAGAGCACGACCAAACAAGGCCACCTGATAGGGGTCGGAAGAGAACGCCCGATCCCCAATGACCGTGTTGGCGGGATTCGTCAGGACATCAAGCGCGGGAGCAAAGTCGATGTCGATCCCCACCCTCCGTAACTCGTGCCCCATTGCGAGACCCACCCGATACGCGAGTGCAACCGAGCCCGTCTGTCCAATCCTCATGGCTGGTGGAAAGTGGGTAAACGGTGGGCTGACGCGATGTACCCGTCCGCCTTCGTGATCAAGCGCGACCAAGAGTCGATGAGAAGAAAACAACGAGTGCAGCTCTGTACATAAGACGGCCAAGGCCGCTGGACCTGTATAATTGCGCCGAAAAAGGATAATCCCGCTGGGCCGTAACTCTTGCAGTAGGGACCGCGTTTCATTATCCAACGTTGGCTGAGGAATCCCAACCATGAATAATTGACCTAATTGACTGGGGTGATCTGGTGCGTGCATGCGGCGCAGTGTAGCAGGGATTCGCGGAGGGAAAAACGCGACAGCAAATCCTACTAGACAACGTCAAGGGAAGTATGGTACAGCGCTCCCGGCTTCCCTGCATTTTTCACCTGGGGCGAATCTCTGGGAAGGAAAGGCGCCCACAGGCGACGAAACCGTCGACCTATGAACTGGGCGCTTGCAGGAGCGAGCAAAAGGCGACCGCTTGGATCCACTACTAACCGGACCGAGACGGAAGGCAAAGTATGCAGCAGGGGAGAGTCGGAACATCAGCGAAGCGAAGACCCAAGGCAAAGGCCACGCGACTGCGATGCTCCGAAAACCCGTTCTTCTTCCCCTCTGTCACTCTCCAGCCCTTCAGTTTCGTCCACGAGGAGGGTTCCCCCATGGCTACTGCCACACCAAAGGTCACTGTACCGGAAATCCTACGACTCAAGGCGACCGGACAGAAGATTGCCGCACTCACCGCGTATGATTACCCCTTTGCGCGGATTCTGGATGCTTGTGGCATTGATGTGATTCTTGTCGGTGATTCTGTTGCGACCGTCGTGCAGGGAGTTGAGACGACGCTGCCTGTGACAATGGACGAGATGGTGTATCACTGTAAACTGGTCACCCGCGCCCGCCCACGCGCGCTGGTGGTTGGGGACCTACCGTTTTTGTCCTATCAAGCGGGAGTGTGCGCGGCGATTGCCAATGCTGGTCGCCTGCTCAAGGACGGTGGCGTCGAAGCCGTCAAGCTCGAAGGGGGCGTCAATGTCGCTCGCGTGATGAAGGCCATCGTCAACGTCGATATTCCGGTCATGGCTCATATTGGTCTGACCCCCCAATCGGTCCATCGCATGGGTGGGTTCAAGGTCCAAGGCAAGAAATCTGGTCGCCAGCCTGGAGCTCGCGAACGGCTGTTGGATGACGCTCATGCGGTTGCGGATGCCGGAGCATTTGCCGTCGTCCTCGAAGGGGTGCCGATAGACTTGGCGCAAGAGATCACCGAGCAGCTTTCCATTCCGACCATCGGGATCGGCGCGGGCCCTTTCTGTGACGGGCAGATTCTGGTGTTGCATGATATTCTTGGACTGACGGATCGCGTTTCCCCCAAATTTGTGAAACAGTATGTAAACCTTCAGGATGTCGTTTCACAGGCGGTGAGCACATACATCGGCGAAGTGCGCGGCGGTGCCTTCCCTCAAGACCAGCACTCGTTCCACTAATTATGAGAATCATCAACCACATTTGCGATATGCAGCGCTGGTCCGAAGCCCAGCGTGTGGCGGGAAAGAAAATCGCCTTCGTGCCGACAATGGGGTATCTGCACGAGGGGCATCTCAGTCTCGTGCTCAAGGGCAAGAAGCAAGGTGATGTCGTCGTCGTCTCGATTTTTGTCAATCCGATGCAGTTCAACCAGCAATCGGATTTTGACAAATATCCGCGCAAAGACGAACAAGACCGTCGCATGTTAGAGGAGGTCGGGACGGACGTGTTGTTCTATCCGACCGCTCCGGAAATCTATCCCGAAGGATTTCAGACGGCTGTTGAAGTGAGTAAGGTGGCTGACCCGTTATGTGGCGCGTTTCGTCCTGAGCACTTTCGTGGCGTGGCGACGGTCGTGGCGAAACTCTTCAACATCGTGAAACCGCACGTGGCGGTGTTTGGGCAGAAAGATTTTCAACAATGCGTCGTGATCCAACAAATGGTGAAGGACCTGAATTTTGATCTTGAGATTCTGCCGATGCCCACCATTCGGGAGTCCGATGGATTGGCGATGAGTTCGCGCAATGCGCGGCTGAGTCCTGCCGAACGCCATACGAGCCTAAGTATCGCGCGTGCCCTCAACCACGCTCAGGAGATGGTGACCGAAGGAGAACGACGTGCTGAGATCATTCTCAAAACCGTACAAGAAATCCTGACTCGCGAGGGCGGGGTACGAGTGGAGTATGCTTCCTTGTGTCACCCGGAAACTCTTGAGGAAGTCACACAGCTCTCCGGCCCGACGCTCTTGGCCATTGCCGCCTGGGTTGGCGAAGTACGACTGATTGATAATCGAGTATTGCAGTAGAAAGACGAGCTGCCACGGGCGAAAGGGGGAGAGTGCCTTTTCGCCCGAATCCTAAATCCCAAATCCTTCTTATGTCTAAGCCACAACAATCTGACGAACAGACTATTTGCGTGAATCGCAAAGCCCACTTCGACTACACCATCGAGGAAAAGTACGAAGCGGGCATTATGCTGACTGGAGGCGAGGTCAAATCCCTCCGTGACGGGCGCGCGAACCTCAAGGATAGCTACGGGCGTGTCGATAAGGGGCAACTCTTTCTCCTCAACACGCATATTAGCGATTACATGCCCGCGCATTACTACAACGGTGACCCCACTCGCACGCGCAAGCTCCTGATGCACAAGAAAGAAATTGTGCATTTGATGAGTAAAGTGCAGGAACAGGGGTTGACCCTGATTCCATTGCGCCTATATTTTAAGGCCGGTCGTGCGAAGGTTGAAATCGCACTCGCGCGCGGCAAGAAACGCTATGACAAGCGTGAAACGATCCGCGAACGTGAAGTGAAGCGAGACATCGCACGCGGGATGCAGAGAAATCTCAGAGACTACGGAAAACGTGAGACATAATGGGGGCGATCGGATTCGACGGGGGCTGGAAAGCCAAGGTTGCGATGTCGGGGCTCTGTCTACCCGTAAAATTGACAGACTGCTAATTTAGCTGCAGACAACGCTGAATACGCCCTCGCTGCCTAATACGCAGTGAGCGTTCTACCGGTCCGTGCCCGTAGGGCCGACTAGAACGTCATAAATCGGGATAGGATCCACGTTGCGCCGCGGGGCGTTGGTCCGAACCTTACCGTGGCTGGTCCTGCAACATCCTGCTCATGGGAGGTTGCAGGGCAAGATTAAAATGTGAGCTACGCATTGTAGACGCCTTCGGTCGACCACTCTCGGACGGGGGTTCAATTCCCCCCGCCTCCACCAATAACAAAACCCTAACCGTTCTCGGTCAGGGTTTTTTCTTGTCTGAGCGCGCCCGTCCCCGCGTACTCGTGCGAGTTCCGGGGAACGCCTCGCGTGGCGATTAGTGAACTCGTTCAAGAACATGGCTGGCGCGGATTCCGCGAATACCGCCGCCGTCAATTGTAAGCAACATCACCGCGGCAAATTCCCCTTGACGAATCTCGCAAAGGCGCTTGTGAATTTGTAGATCAGTCTTTTTCTCATGCCCTCACTCTTTCCAAACCTCCGCCGCCAGGGGGAGTTCATTGAGCTCAGCACGCGCTTCACGCCAGCTTGGGTAGTGCTCTTCAAGGATCGCGATAAAGCGATCACTGTGTGTGGGCTCAATCAAATGGGCCATTTCATGGACGATGACGTACTCCAGCAAATCCTTGGGCTTTTTCCCCAGCTCGGTATTGAGGCGGATGTTCCCCGCTGCATGATTGCAGCTCCCCCACTTGGTTTTCATCCGTTGTAAGAAATAGGCTGAAACGGTGACCTTGAGCGCGCGCTCCCACTTTTGAATCAGCGGCGGCACGACCTCGTGCAGCAAAGACTTGTGCCATTCATGCATCACCGCGGCACGCTTTTCCGCGCCGCTGCCTGGGCGAACCATGAGGGTGATCCGTTTGTTGCCGAGGGCAACAGAAGGCTTCGCATCTTGATAGGCGACTGTTATTAGATAGCGACGCCCCCAAACGTAGTGGCTTTCGCGTTCAATGAATTGGCGCGGCGTTTCCCGCGCCTGACATGCCAGCTTTCTCTGTTGCTCACGAATCCACACCAACTTGGAGATCGCGTAGGCACGCGCTACTTCAAGGCGCGTGTTGGTCGGGGCGGCAAGGGTCACACGGCCATCAGGCGGATGAACGGAGAGGTGAACATGCTTGATGTCCTTCCTGGTCACCGTTATCGCAATCTCGCCTAGTTGGATCGTCTCGTTCATCAGTAGCCCGGTTGGTTCTTGATAATTGCGAAAAGCGCCTGGGTGGCGGCGCGATCTCGCTTCATAAGGGGGAACAGCGCGTTGAGCACCTGCTTTTCGCGGGTGTCGTCGCCCTTCCAGTCCGCCGGCGCGTGCTCGCGCATGGCCTGGTCAATCTTCAGCGCGAGCGCCGCTCTCCTTGCTTGTTCGTGTGGACCTTCCTCGTGAACTTCGTTTGCGCTGGCGGCGAGAATCTGGGGCAAGTTGTTGTAGATCACGATGGCCTCCGGTTTGCCGTGAAGGACGGCAGGCACATCGGCGATGGTATCCTTCTCCGCCATCCGCTTCACGAGTTCTTCGGCTTTCTTCAGGAATGCCTCATACGCGGCGGCGTCGGCACGGCTTTGCCTGATCAGGTCATCCAGCAGTTTCGACATCTCGGCGTAAAACCGTGGATCGGTGAGCTGGGTGCGGATGATGGTCTTGCGCACGTTGTTGATGATGCCCTCGGCGATGGCGTTCTTCGAGAGCGTGCCCTTCTCATTCAGCTTGCGGGCGATGGCGTCGTGGATGCCGGTCTCGACGATCAGCTCCGTGAGAGACAGCGAATTGAGGTTGCCCACGTCCGTCGCTGGATCGGCTTGAACGTAGGTGTTGAGCAGTCGCCGCATGTCGGCCTCATAGGGCTTGATGTCCAGCTCCTCGCCCGAATGCTTTTTGATCGCCGAACGGACTTCGCTGTAGAAATCGACATCCTTTTGCAAAGCGGCCGCTTCGGGATCCGAGTAGCCTGCTTCGCTGAGGTCGTGCGCGAGGTCGGCGTAGGCGCGCACAAAGGTGGCCACGGACTTGTAAAACGCAACGCGCAACGGCTCGGTTTCCGTCAACGCCAGTGGATTGGCCGCGTCGCCACAGAAGTAGTGGAGGAAGTGTTCCATTTCGCGCGGCAGCGGAACCGGCTCGCACAGGTAGCGCAGCGCCTCGCGGGCGGCGTCGAGTTGTTTCTTTCCTTCCTTGAGCCAATCCTTCAGCTCGACGTTGTTCGTGCCGCCGCTGCCTTGATCAATGTCCAGCTCGTCGGAGCTATAGACGGCGATGGCCTCCTGCACGTCATCAAACAGCTTCTTGAAATCCACAATGTGGCCATACTTCTTGTCGTCCCCGTCAAGCCGGTTGGTGCGACAGATGGCCTGGAACAGGTTGTGGCCATGCAATTCGTTATCGAGGTAAATGTAGGTGCAGCTCGGCGCGTCGAAGCCGGTCAAGAGCTTGCTCACCACGATCAGCAACTTCATGTTCGCCGGTTCCTGAATGAAGCGGCTCTTGGCTTCGTCTTCGTAGGCTTTGGTGGTTTGGCTGCTCTTCAGGATGTACTGCGTGTAGGTGTCGAACTTGTAGCGTTCGTCGCTGTTGGCTGGTTCGCGGGAAATGGCGTTATGATTCGGCTCGAAGGAGGTGATGACGCCGCAATACTTGCCGAAGGGTTTGTGGAGGAAGATGCGGTAATAGTGGCAGGCGTCGTAAATGGAGGCCGCCACCAGAATAGCGGTCCCCCGGTCATCGTTCAGTCGCCGCTTGGTGTCGAAATCGTGGATGATGCTGGCGGCGATGCGTGCCTTGCGCTCTTCGGCACTCATCAACTCTTCCATCGTAGCCCAGCGTTTGCGGATGATGGCTTTCTGGAAATTGTTCAGCGTTTTGGTCTTCTGGGCGAAGTAGTCTTCGATGTCCTTCTTTGATGTGAGGCGCTGCGGCACGTCGCGCGCCTCATATTTCAAGTCGAGAATCACTCCATCGGCTACGCCCTCGTGAAATTTGTAGGTGTGAATGTAGGTGCCAAAGACTTCCCGCGTGGTCTGCTTCTCTTTGCGCAAGAGTGGCGTGCCGGTGAAGCCGATGAAGATGGCGTTCTCTAGCCAGCGCTTCATCTGTTTGTTCATGTCACCACCCTGGGTGCGGTGACATTCATCCACGAAGACGTAGAACCGTCCATGCACAGGCGGCGGCGGGCCTTTGAGGTCAGCGGGATCGAATTTGTGGATCAGCGCGCATAGCAGACGGGGCGTGGGAGCGCCGAGTTTGGCGACCAACTCCGCTCGGTTTAGGATGCGAGGCGACGGGGAGTGCTCGCCGCCGACCCCGGCGTTTTTCATCACGCCTTCGATCTGTTTGTCGAGTTCGTCGCGGTCGGTGACCACGAGAAGGCGCGCCTCGGGATCGTGTTCCAGCAGCCACTTGGCGAGCAGCACCATGAGGATGCTTTTGCCGCTGCCCTGCGTATGCCAGATGACGCCGCCCTCGCGTTTGCGGATGCGTTCCTGCGCCGCCTTCACGCCCGCGAACTGATGCGGGCGCGGCACTTTCTTGGTGCCTCCGTCGAAGATGATGAAATTGCGCATCAGGTCGAGTAGGCGAGACTTCTCGCACATCTCGGCCAGTGGTCGGTCCAGGAGAGTACCTGGTATCAGCGCGGCGACACTCGCCGACTTCCATTCGACGAAAAACTCCTCCCGCGTGGTCACCGTGCCGTAGCGCAGCCCCTGCGAATCGTTCCCGGCGAACACCAGTTGCACCGTTGGGAAGAAGCCCTTGTTGAAAATCTCTTCCTGGTTCGTGATGAGCTGGCGCACGCCATCCGCGATCTCGACCGAACTCCGCTTCAGCTCGATTACAGCGACGGCGATGCCGTTCAGGTACAGCACGAGGTCGGGGCGACGCTCGTAACCACCACGCAAGGTCACTTCCTCGGCGAGGGCGAAGTCGTTGTTCTCTGGGTGCTCCCAATCCACCAGATGCACTTGATCGTTCGGCTTTCCGGCTGCGATTTGCACCGACACGCCGTATCGCAGCAGTTGGTAGGTGCGCAGGTTGGCCTGATACAGCGTGATGCCCGTCGCGTCCGCGGCGGCCATCAGTTTTTGCAGGGCGGCGGAAATATGCGCCTCTGAATAGCCACGAGCCTTCAGGTTGGCGCGGAGCATGTCCGCCTCGATGCAGCGGTTGTTCTCCCGTTTGTTCCACTCGCCGAGGTAGCGGTAGCCGAGGCAATCGGGACGCGCCTTGTCGGTGAACAGGGCGATGACGCGGTTCTGCGTCTTGCGTTCGGAGCGGGGTAGTTCAGGCATCGGAGCCTCCCGCGAGAATGTCGGTTTCCACGTAGCGGCGGAACTCTTCGATGCTGGTGAAGCAGCGGTAGCCGGCCTGACTGGCGATGCCGATTGTTTCGTTGCCCTCGTTCAACAATACCGCGACGGGCTGGCTGAGTTCCTCCTGAATGCCGTTGGACCACGCGAGATCGAAGACCGCCTTCTGCTCTCCGGTAGCGGAATCGGCGAAGTCGAAAGCAAGCACCCCACGCGGGAGGCCCTGCTCCTCCATCCATTCGTTGATGGCTTCGAGTTGCTCTTCCTCCGTCTCGCTGGTTATCCCGCCGCTTGGCGCAGTGATAACGGGAACCGCGGACGCCGGACCGGCCAGCCACTTCGTATCGCCATGCAGCAATTCCTCCATCCGCCGGTTCAGCTCAGCGGCGAGCAGCACTTTGCGGGCTTCCAGGAATGCGCGGAAGTTCTCAATCTTCCACAGAGCCGGGTCGGCGGGAATCCACTGTAATGCCAGCGCACCTGGATGTGCCTTCTCCACTTCCGGGAAATACTCCTCCGGCAGGCGATCACTGATGTCCAGGTTCGTGTCCTTGGTAAGAAAACAGAAGTTGGCCAGCGCGTTCACTTCCGGTCTCTTGAACTTCCGCTTGTAGAGCTGGGCCTTGGGGAAGATGTGATGCACCTCCAGTCGGCTCATCTTGCCAAGGAGGTTGGACCTCAGCGGGAGGCCGGTGCCCCAGTCCAGTGACTCGCCCATCCGCGTGAGCAAGTAGAGCACCGGGTAAAAGCGCGCGCCGACGCTCCAGCCCGTGAAGTGTCCAGGCTCCGCACGCAATCCGCCGTTCCAAAGTCGCAATTGCTCCAGCAACTTGTCCAGCCCACCGTCCTCGCCTTCCAGCGCCGCCAAATCCTGGTCAATGAACGATTCCGTCGAGCCGGAGTAGCGCCCCCACATTCCGGCTTGCACAAACCAGAACAGGAGCTTGTCCCGCTCCTTCTCGTTCATCGGCCCGCTACGCTGGTCGAGATAGCGCACCATGACCGGAACACCGAACCGGCCGAAGAACACCCGATCGTGATCCAACCCCAACCGCCCGCCGATCAGGTTCAGACTGGTGTCCACATGCTTCGTGGCCCGCTTCAGTCCGTCCTGGATTTCCTCCGCGCTCTTCTCGTGCAGGAACTGGAACTTCGCCTCGCCGGTCAGCGCCGTATTCACCGAGCGCAATAGCCAGTCGAGGTTGAAATGGTAATCCGCCTTCGCCCACTCCTTCAGCTTGGCCTTCATCGTGTCCCGGGCCTGCGGCCAGTCGGCGCAAATCTTGGCCAAAGCAAGGTCGCCTTTGGAGAGTTTCGTGCCGCCGCTGTTCACTTGATTGAAAATGTCCACGACCACATCGAGCGTCTTGTCCGCGCCGGTCACTTCTTCAACGTGCAAGTCCACATCGGTTACGCCAAGCAACCGACTCAACCGCCCAACGTAATCGCCCACCTTCGCCGCCAGGGCCGGCTGTGCAGTCAGGCGCGTCACGAACTCACCCAATCCCGCCGTTCCTTTCTTCATCAGCTCCGTGACATCAATCCACAGCGGCTCGTCCCTCATCTTCACCGGCTGGTAAAACTCAAACGTCTCCAGTTCGAGATGAAAGCGCAGCCCGGTGAACGCCTTGGCGTTCCCATCGAAGAATTTCGGTGGCTTGCCGCGCACCACGCCGTAAAGCGAGGTCATACGTTGCTGACCATCGAGGAGCAGCTTCACCACGCCGGCCGCCAGCGGGCCGTCACCGCGATGGGTTGCGGTCTTGGACTCGGTGGCCCAGACCAGCAGGCCGCCGACGGGACGCCGCAGATAGAGCGACCCAAACAGCTTCCGAACCTGGTCACTGTTCCAGACGTAACCGCGCTGAAACTCGGGGAGCGCCATGTGGCCGCTGTCGATGTGGTCGAGGATGGTGGAGATTTTCATAAAAGTCTGGTCCTTCCGGTGAGGAGTTCCTGCATCATGGCCTGCTTGAGGGCGCGGGTCTTCTCCCGCCGCTGCTCCAGCACCGCCAGCTCCCCGTCCATCTCCGTCAGCACCTCGGCGATGGCGGTTTGTTCGGGGAGGGTCGATGGAAAATGAATCTTGAACGCAAGGAGGCCGGTCATCTGAACGTTTGGCAAACCTGAGCCCACGCGAAGACCCATGATTCCAGACTGCTGCCCCTTGAGCGCTTGGTAGAGAAAGTGGTTATCAACGCCCTTCGGGATAACGGAATAGCAATGACCGCCACACCAATACGGCTCTGTCATGAACTGCACGAAACCGCAGGAGTTGCCACCTTCGCTGATGGCAATGGTGTTCCCAGCCGTGTTTGATTTGTGCGTGTAGCTCGATGGCGTGATGCCGCCATTCAAATGAGCAAACTTACCGCCCTCTTCCGTTTCGCTACTGTGCAGTTGTGTCCCTTTGGAGAGAGACGCCACATCCCCCAGCCGCTTCACTTCCCACTCACCGTGGAAGCCGGGGAGGCGGGTTTGGCCGGTGAGGAGTTGCTGCATGGCGGCCTGTTTGAGGTCGCGCTTCTTGGCGATGAGCCGGTCCAGCCCGCCCAGCAGCCCATCCACATCGCTCAACGCCGTTGCGATGGCACGTTGTTCGGGGAGGGG
>SHZE01000016.1 GCA_009692435.1 Deltaproteobacteria bacterium
GCGCGCCGCCTGCGCCGCCAATTGCGCCGCTTGCTGAGCAATCAGGGCGCGCAGTTCGGCAATGACTTCCTCTTTTCTGTCCACTCGGCGACTCTAGCAAAATTGCCTGAACAGCTCTACCCGTCCCAAACCCGTGAACGGGTACGAAGTTTCGGACCGGAAAGCAGAGTCCAAAACCGACCAATTCTTCGTGCGGTTCCGTGGCCCGCGTACGCCGGTCCTCAGCAAAAGCGTGTATACTCTTGAGCACCCGGCAACCGCCGATAAATTTCAATTATTTCTTGAACCCGCGAACAATGATGCAACCGGGCAGTATTACCATGCGGTGTTTAATCTGCTCCGGTAGATTGGTGCTGTCGGTTTTAAGTTTGTATGAGTGAGTGCCGATATGCCTCCTTTGCGTAGGGAAAATCCCCGCAAAGGAGAATATCCGGTATGATCACTCGACGACAATTTGTGACCACTGTGGCGGGTTTGGCCATTGCAGGTTTGGCGAGCACGAGGGCAATGGCTGCCCCAGCAGTGACACCCTCACGTGGGAGCTTGACTGGTCCGCTACGCAAGAGTGTCTTTCTTCCTCTGATTGGGCAAACATTCACTGTTTCGGGGCGAAGTCCGTGGTTGACGCCAATGAAACTGACCAAGGTGTCTGACGGCAGCAGCAGCAAGAGGACCGAGCAATTCTCATTGGTATTTGCTGGACCGCGTGATGTGAGGTTTCTTGAAGGAATTTATACGATCACACATTCCGTGGCAGGTAAGACCAAAATGCTCTTGCAGCCGAAAGGGCGAGATGCCTACAATCGGTACTATACGGCGGTGTTCAATTTATTATTGTGAGCATTCCGCATGACTGTCACTTTTCGTCATATTTGCTCAGACGATGAAGCGTTTCTGTCTCAAGTCTATGCCAGCACTCGTCTCGACGAACTGGCGGTGACGGACTGGACTGACGAACAGAAAGCCGCGTTTCTGCAGATGCAGTTTGCTGCCCAGCACAAATTCTACCAAGAGAATTATACCGACACCGACTTTCTTGTCGTTCTCCAGGATGACACCCCAATCGGACGGTTGTATGTCGCACGCTGGAAAGACGAAATCCGTATCGTCGATATTGCTTTGCTCCCCGCCTACCGGGGGACTGGTATCGGTGCGACCATTCTGCGGGACTTGTTCGTGGAGGCAGACGCGGCAGGAAAACCCGTTCGTATTCATGTCGAGCGTGAGAATCCCGCGCTCCGGCTCTACCAGCGACTCGGGTTTGTGATGATTGAGGACAAAGGAGTGTATTTGTTTATGGAGAGACGGGTGACTGGGGACGGGTGAGGGGGAAAGACATTGCGGTTTTTCGTTCACTGCCAGTGGTCAGTCAATTTAATCTTGCAGGGTAGTCTTCCGTCGTGCCCGCGCAGGCGGGCACCCAGGAACTTCAAGCAGAATCTGTAGGTTACACCGCCTGGATTCCCGCCTGCGCGGGAATGACACTCTTCTCTTGCGCTCCCACAAAAATTTCCTGATTGACGATTACGTAAATATCGCCTCGCAACGATACCCGTCCCCCTCGCGGCCAATCGGCACGAGAAATAGCGCGAATTTTCCAATCACCGCATGCTCGACGGTGTACGTTTTCTGCTCGAACCGGTCTGGTGACGCGACGCGGAACTGAAGCGAGAACGGGACCCGCTTGCGCGGAAGCTCTTCGCCGCTTGGCCCCTTCGCGCTGAGCGAGGTGACCTGGAGCAACGTGGCCTCAAGTGCCACGCCTGACGCGAGTGCGAGCCGAAAGGTCGTGCCTTCCTGTCCAGCAAACGTGGCAATGGTAAATGTTTCGAGCATGAGGTATGGCCGTCTATTATTTTGCTTGTCGCAGTAATTCGTACCAATAAAAGGCCGTTACCACCAAAGAATGGGTGATGTGGCCTTGGCGCACGAGGTCGGGAATCTGCTGATACGGGATGAGCACCACTTCCGTCTCTTCGGTGGTATCGAAATTGGTCTCAAATTGTTTGCTGACGTTACGAGCCAGGAACGTGTGGCAGCGATTCCCCTGAATTGCCGGGTTGGGATGAATCGCACCTAACGGAATCACGTCTTCGGTGTCGAAGCCGGTCTCTTCCTGCATTTCTCGGCGCGCGGCATGAAGAGGGGAGGGGTCATGTGGGTCCACCATCCCGCCGGGAATTTCGAGGGTGATGTCATCAATGCCGTGGCGATACTGGTGAATCAAGACAATTTCGTCATTAGCGGTCACGGGGATAATGTTGACCCAATCGCCACTATCAAGCACGAAAAAGTCATGCTCACGCCCGTCGCGTGGGGAGCGATTACGGTCTTTGCGCAACGAGAAAATGCGGCAAGTGTACACGGTCTCGGAACCGAGACGGGACCAGGGTTTGATAGTTTTTGGGGTGTAGGCCATGTCTTTAAGAAAAATCAAAAGGCAAAAGGCAAAAGTTAAAAATCTGATAACTGATGACTGACAATTGATAATTGATAACCGTCTTAGAAGAGTCTTCGGTATTCGATCGCTGGACAGCGGTCCATGACCACGGTTATGCCAGCGGCTTGGGCCTTTTGTGCTGCTGGTTCGTTGATGACACCAAGTTGCAGCCACAGAATCTTAGCGCCAATGGCGATGGAGTCGGCGGCGATCTGATCGACATGCTCGGGCTGCCGGAATACGTCCACCATATCCACCGGCTCTGGAATGTCCTTGAGGCTGGCGAAACAGCGTTCACCAAGAATCTCTTTGCTCGTCGGGTTGACCGGAATCACCTTGTGGCCTTTGGCTTTGAGCAGGGCAGCGATCTCGTGACTGTCGCGGTCGGGGTTGGGTGAGCAGCCAACCACGGCGATGGTCCGGGGAGTAGTGAGAATTTCGCGAATGCGGGCGTCTGATGGATTCTCAAATGTGTTCATGTGACATCCTTAGCAGATCATCGAAGGACTTTTCTAGGCAGCGCTTGATTTCTTCGAGCCGAGCCCGGAACCCTTCTTCACCTTGCATCGCGGGGTCATCAATGTCCCCATCTTCTCCAGCGAATTCGCGGAGGGTGAGGGCGCGTTTTCCTGACGCTTCAGGATACGCATCAAGCATCTGTTTCTGTTCGGTCGTCATCGTCAAGATGAGGTGTGCTTGCTCGATCAAGTAGCGATGGCGTTTGAGATCGGTGGACACGAATTCATCGCTTTGGAGATGAATTCCCACGTCGCGTAGGACAAGCCGGGCATCAAGTGAAGCGAGCATACGGTCTCGGGCGTAAATGGCGATGCCCCCAGAGCGGACATGGCAATGATTGATCCCGCGCTCCGCGAGCATTTTTTCCAAGAGCGTATGGGCCATCACACTGCGGCTGGTGTTCGCATGACAGACGATGAGGATGTTATAGACGGGGGGGTGATTCACGATGAGTGACTTTATGCGCGGAAGAGGTGGGTGGGAAGGGGTCGAAGCGTAGCCTTTTTCCCACACGAGATTGTGTCGCGGTAAGCAGAACTTTCCGGGGATTAGCTCTTCAGGCTACGAAACACTTCGCCCAAGTTCTCTTTCTTGGTCGCGCCTTTGGCGAGTTCGACCTTGAGTTTCTCTCCGAGTTCAGCCGCTTCCCAGGTGCCACGTTTCTTCACCGTTCCAACCGTATGCCAGCCTTGCATGAGCCACACGCAGCCACCACCAACACGGAACACTTCACCATGGACATTGGCCGCGTCGTCACTGGCGAGCCAAGCGACTAGGGACGCTATGTGATGTGGACTAAAGAAGTCATGTTCGCCTTCCGCTGGTTTCCCCATCAAGCCCGCCGTTTGCGGCGTGGCATCGACGGTCATGCGGGTGCGGGCGAGTGGGGCGATGGCATTGGCGGTGACGCCATATTTGCTCAGTTCGCCATCAACAATGATGGCCAGCGTTGCCAGCGCGGCTTTCGCTGGGCCATAGTTGGGTTGTCCAGGGCTGCCGATCAATCCGGCATCCGAAGACGTATTGATCACGCGGCCATTCAACACGTTGCCGAGTTTATGCTGCTCGCGCCAGTATTCCGCCGCATGGCGCGTGCAATTGAACGAGCCTTTGAGATGCACGCCGACGACCGAATCGAACTCTTCTTCAGTCATGTTGAAGATCATGCGGTCACGCAGAATCCCAGCGTTATTGACCAAGATGTTGAGTTTGCCAAAGGTGTCGATGGCGCACTGGATGATACGTTTGGCTCCTTTGAAGTCGGTGACGCTTTCGTAGTTGGCGACAGCTTGTCCGCCGGCGGCTTTAATTTCCTCAACCACTTGTTGCGCTGGACGATTATCAGCGCCAGTGCCATCAAAACTGCCACCTGGATCATTAACGACGACTTTCGCGCCATGTTTCGCGAGCAGTAACGCTTCTTCGCGACCAATGCCACGCCCGGCACCAGTGACGATTGCGACTTTGCCTTCCAGTAATGCTGCCATGAATATCTCCTTTTTCAGGTGAGAACGCTTACAACGGGGGGATGTTCGAGCCCTTCTCATCTGCCTGAGACGCTCATTTTTGTCAAGGCGCGCGGCCTGCGGACCTCTTAGGGATGGGCAAACAAAAAAGAGGGAAGGATGCGTCCTTCCCTCTTTCCCAGCATGATGAGGCTCACTTACGATTTAGACATCGTAATAGAGGGAGAATTCGTGTGGATGTGGGCGGAGACGCAAGGGGTCAAGTTCCTTGGTTCGTTTCCATTCAATCCAGGTCTCGATGACATCCTCGGTGAAGACGTCGCCTTTGAGTAAGAAGGCATGATCTTTTTCCAACGCCTGGAGTGATCCTTCGAGCGTCCCTGGTACTGAGGGGACACCTTTCAGCTCTTCCGGCGTGAGCGCGTAGATGTCTTTATCGAGGGGATTGCCGGGATTGAGTTTGCGTTCGATGCCATCAAGTCCAGCCATCAACATAGCGGAAAAGCCGAGATAGCCATTGCAGGCTGGGTCAGGGAAGCGCACTTCGATGCGTTTTGCTTTTGGGCTTGGCGAATACATGGGGATACGGACTGCCGCGGAGCGGTTGCGTGAGGAGTAGGCCAAGTTCACTGGGGCTTCGAAGCCTGGCACCAAGCGACGGTAGGAATTCCCCGTCGGGGCCACGAAGGCACACAATGCCGGGGCGTGGGTTAAAATTCCCGCGATGTAGTGCATGGCGAGTTCGCTCATGCCACCGTAGCCGTCACCAGCGAAGAGCGGCTTCTCGCCCTTCCAGATCGATTGGTGGCAGTGCATGCCTGAGCCGTTATCACCGAAAATCGGTTTTGGCATGAAGGTCGCGGTTTTGCCATGCTTGCGTGCGACATTTTTCACGATGTATTTGAACCATTGCAGCGCATCGGCCATCTTCACCAGCGACATGAACCGCATGTCAATTTCCGCTTGTCCCGCGGTCGCGACTTCATGATGTTGGCGTTCGACACGAATCCCGACTCGCTCCATGTACTGGACCATCTCGGTGCGAATGTCTTGCTGGGTATCGAGCGGGGCGACGGGGAAGTATCCTTCTTTATAGCGAATTTTCGAGCCCAAGTTCGGACTTTCCTTACGGCCCGAGTTCCACACCGCTTCATTGGAATCGATGTGGTAATAGCCTTCATGCTGGTTCTGGTCGTAGCGGACATCATCGAAAATGAAAAATTCCGGTTCCGGGCCAAAGTAGGCGGTGTCACCGATGCCCGTTGATTTGAGATATGCTTCGGCTTTGCGCGCGATGTTGCGGGGATCACGTGAATACTCTTCTTTGGTAATGGGATCGACGATATTACAAATCAGACTCAAGGTCGGGCGTTCGCAGAACGGATCAATCACCGCGGTGGCGGGATCGGGTATCACTAACATGTCCGAGGCGTTGATGGGCTGCCAGCCACGGATCGACGAGCCATCAAACCCTAGTCCTTCCTCGAAGAGCGCTTCTTCATATTCGCTCATCGGAATCGTGAAATGTTGCCACGTGCCGAGCAGATCCATGAACTTGAAATCTACGGCCTCGGCTTGATGATCACGTGCGAATCGCACTGCCTCTTTCGGTGTCATTGCCTACACTCCTCCCTCGCTAAAATAATACGTGGATGTCAGATGGCGTCTTCGCCACGTTCGCCCGTGCGGATGCGGACCACTTCTTCCACGGGAGTCACGAAGATCTTTCCATCCCCAATCCGTCCCGTCCGTGCGGCCTTTTCGATGGTCTCCACCACTTTGGCGACCAGGTCTTCGTTGACGATAATCTCAAGCTTGACCTTCGGCAGAAAGTCGACCACGTACTCGGCCCCGCGATACAACTCGGTATGACCTTTTTGCCTCCCGAAGCCTTTGACTTCACTGACGGTTAGCCCCCGGACACCGATCGCGTTCAGGTTTTCTTTGACCTCGTCGAGCTTAAAGGGCTTGATAATAGCTTCAACTTTTTTCATAGCGCCTTTCATGGTGGACCTCCCTTGGGCCTCTCTAGAGGAAAACCGCGATATTGTAAAGCCGATCTCAGCTCTCGGTTTCACGATGGGCTTTGTCGAAGAGGCGCTGACAGGTCACGGTATGGTTGTTAGTACTCTGTACTGCGAAATGCAAAACCAGTGCCGCTCGCGAGGACAATAGCAGCGAAAATTCCTTGGAAAAATGGCACTCACGCGGTTCATCCCTGGTGGTGGTGCTCAGTTGATAGGCAGCGCCGATTTTTTAGGCAGTGGGAGGGGTTTTGGCGAAACTGAATTTTGGCTCTTGGCCGTTGAGAAGACGCATGATGTTCTCGTGGTGGCGAACAATAATAAGCAGGGCAATGAGGAGCCCGGCATAGAGGCGGGCGTAGGGGTAGGCGAACCCCCAGAGCAGGAATGGGGTGACCGCCGTGGCTGCTAATGAGGCGAGCGAGATGATACGGCTGACCGCAAAGGTCACAATGAAGACAACGAGGGCGAAGAGAATGACCAGAGGAGCGATCCCCAGCAATACGCCGAGCCCAGTCGCCACGCCTTTTCCACCGGAGAATTCCAGAAACGGAGAGAAGACATGTCCGATGAGCGCGGCGACCGCGGCACAGGCGAGCGCGGCTTCGCCAAGATCAAGAAAACGGACCAACAACATCGGGATCAGACCTTTAGCGATGTCGCCAAGCAGCGTGAGCAGTCCCACTTTTTTACCCGCACTGCGAGCGACATTCGTTGCTCCAACATTGCCACTTCCCATGGTGCGAATATCGAGGCCGAGGCGTTTGGTGAGGATCACACCGGTCGGAATCGCGCCACACAGATAGGCCAGCGCGACGATGATAATCAGCAGAAGCATAGCGAGGTCCCACAAATCAGGGAGAGATAGAGACAGCGTGAGCGCCAGTAATGAACGTGAGAAGAATGAAAGTCGGGGTGACTGGATTCGAACCAGCGACCCCACGGTCCCGAACCGTGTGCTCTACCAGGCTGAGCCACACCCCGACAGTGTTCATCATGGGAGATGTGAATAGATGACTGGGGATTGTAATAGCGTTCTCTTGGTCGCGGGGTCAAGCCCATAGGTCGGGGCTCGTGCGCGTGATCCGCTCCGTACGCTACTGAAGCGCGGAGGAATCGCTGGGATTGTTGGCCCCGGATGCTTCTGGCGTAGGCGGTGTACCGGGCGGTTCCAGCGTGGTTCCGGAGTCGGGGACGGACCCTGGTTCCGGGGCTGGTGCAGTCGGGGCTTCCGCGACTGGTGGTGTGTCCGTCTTGGGACGAGCTTGAGGAGTGAGCGCTTGGAAGCGTTGTTCTAGTGCTGTGAACTGCGTTGCCATCTTTTCGATGACGGCAGTCGCCCCTTCGAGTTTTTTGACCAAATTGTTCTGTTGCTCGTCGGCGTGTTGGAGTTGTTCCTCCAAGTGGCGAACCTTGGTGCCGGGAGAGAGCAGATATTCGCCACTCTCAGTGTGGAGAACGTATATCGTTGCGACAATGCCAACTACGATACCAAGAAGA
This sequence comes from Deltaproteobacteria bacterium, assembly GCA_009692435.1. Lineage (GTDB taxonomy): Bacteria > Desulfobacterota > Binatia > Bin18 > Bin18 > JABFSC01. The sequence goes on from SHZE01000016.1 coordinate 7,950, forward strand.
AATCGAATCACATGCCCCTCTCATCCTGTCAGGTTATTACAACGCGCAAGATAGCACTTCTCCAGAGCGGAGAAAGCCCGCTTGCAAGAAAAGCGTGGTCAGTTCCTCTGGTGATTGACTCTGGGTTGTCCTCCACACCATGAGCCGCTGACAGCCGCGCTGTCGCGCCCGGATTTTGGCGAAATCAAGCAACAACGGGCCGACCTCACGAAGAGCGGAGACCGGTGCGGCGAGGTCCAGAATCGCCTGCCAGCCTTGCGTCGTCAACCCACGAATATAGGACACCAGGACCATGCCGTGGACGAGGCCTTCTTGCTCGGCGACGTAGAAATCATGGACTGGACTACTCGCGACGCGCCGCCAGTAGCGGACCTGAGCTTTCTCGTGCTCCGGCGACGGCGTTGGCGACAGCAGTTGCAGGAGGAGCGGGAAGTCGGTACGTTGCCCGCGACGAATGGTGATGGGGCCCTGCGACATAGTGCGCGGTTCTAGCACACCCACCAGCGGGAACCATTCCCCCCTTCGGGTTTCGGGTCCCAGGTTTCGGGTTTTGGGTTCAGCATACGTAGTCCTCCAGTCTCTCTTTCTCCATTTCTCTCCTTTGATTTTTGCCTTTTGCCTTTTGCCTTTTGATTTTTTCTTATGAAGTCTTCTTGCACAACCATTCTCACGATAGACGCGCTATCCCACGGCCCGGCTGGTATTGGCCGTGCGGAGGGCAAAGTTATTTTTGTTCCAGGCACGGTGCCGGGCGACGAGGTGGAAGTCGCGCTTCAGGAAGAGAAGAAACGCTACGCGACTGGACATGTCGTCCAGATACGACAACCCTCGGCGCAGCGCCGTACTCCTCCGTGCCCTTATGTCTCGCGGTGTGGCGGCTGTCCGTGGCAACAGGTCTCCTATCCCGAACAATTGCGCGCGAAAGAACTGAATGTGCGAGAGCAATTGCGTCGGATTGGGGGGATGGCGGAGCCTCCCATGTTACCCATCATTCCCGCCCCACAAGAATGGCACTATCGCCACCGCATTCGGCTGCATGGGCAAGACGGACATTTTGGGTTTTCTCCACCGCAGTCGCATGAGGTGGTGGAGATCGAGTCCTGTCACATCGCTAGAGAAGATGTGGCGGCGCAGTTGCGGACCGTGCGGGAGTGGAGTGTCGCGCTGCGCACAGCCGTGCGACAGATTGAGATCATCGGTGGAGAGCTGGCGGACACGACTGCGCCCTCCATCGTGCTCGTGGGAGAAGCCGAAGGCGCATGGCGCTCCTCTGATGACGAGGTCTGTGGCAATTTTCTTGCGACGCACCCGCGGATCGCCGGGCTCGTGCTCTTGGGAGCGGGTTGGCGACGCCGGTGGGGGAATACCGATGTGTCGTTCATGCCGGAAAACGATGGGACCGTGCTGTCCATGCGCCACGGGACATTTACGCAAGTGAACCCGACTGGCAATCGCGCATTGGTGGACGCCGTCCTCGGCATGCGCGCATGGCATGATCAACAAAAAGTGATAGAGCTCTACAGCGGAGCGGGGAATCTGAGTCTGCCGATCGCGCGTCGCGCGCGGTCGTTAGTTGGTATTGAGCACGAGCGCGCGGCGGTGATTGATGCCGAAGCGAACGCCGTGCGTCTTGGATTGACCAATGTCCGGTTTCTCTCCGCGAGTGTGGAGTCGGGGGTACACCAACTGTTACAGAGCGGCGAGCGGGGGGATGTCGTCGTGCTCAATCCTCCGCGCAGCGGAGCCGCCGCCGCGATTGATCTGTTGCCGCGATTGGGCGCGCGCGCGGTGCTCTACGTGTCGTGTGATCCCGCCACGCTCGCGCGTGATCTGCGACAACTCCACACGCACGGCTATCAGCTCCACGCCGTTCAACCTGTCGATCTGTTTCCGCAGACCTACCACGTCGAGACGATTACGCTTTCACTCTTGACTTGAGGAAGCCCCCCTCCTATCCTGCCCGCAGCATTTGGCAGCAGCGAGAAGAACGTTGTCCTCTGCTGGAGACGCAACATGTCGATGACACCACAAGAGAAACCGAAACGACCAAAAGTGACACTCATCCCGGCGAAAGGTGTCTCACAAACGATTAACTACCTCCTTGAAGATCGGACTGAACTCGAATGGCTCGTGGCCATCGGGCGTAATAAGAAAGGCGAGATTTTTTTCTACGATACGGGCGGTGACATTATCGAGGATATCGGTACGCTCGACTATCTGAAACAACGACTGCTGCGGGCGCATTTCGGAGACGAATGGGAATAGTCCTCAAGGGAAATACGGTCAGAATCCGCTTTCGTCGTTTGCCTCAATGGGTCGATGGGCGAGGACGGCCTCGTTCTCAATGGTAAGCGGGACGCGATCCAGAAATTTCCCACACGGGGGGCCAAAGATACATTCACCGCTATCTGGTTCAAACGCGGCACCATGCGTCGCGCACAGAATATAGCGTCCGTCCTCGGTCAGGAATTGATTATCTATCCAGTCCATCGTCATTGGCACGTGGCGACAGCGGTTTACGTATGCGAACAATCGCCCGCTGTAATTCACTACGAAACATTCCGTTTCCCTGCCATCAACCGTGAGCATGAATTTTTTCGTCGTGCCGGGGGCCACTTCTCCAACCCGGGCGACGACGACTGGTGTGTCTTGTGTCACGTCTGAGCTCCTTGAAAGATCAACTGGTGAGCGTTGTAGCATGAAAATCAAAAATCAGAAGGCAATGGCGGCTTGAGACTTGCGGCTTGAGACTTGAAATTTTTGGGACCTTGGACTCTCTTAACCCGAAACCCGAAACCTGGAATTGTGGGCCTTGAACCTTGAATCCGATCTCATTTTAGTGGTTCACCCCATCGCCGTGCATTTCGCGGTCGCACTCACGTGTTGTGCGCTCATCCTTGATTGGGTCGCCCATTGGCGGCAGCGGGCCGAATGGCGGTTCGCTGGGCGACTGTGTTTCTTTGTTGGCGTGCTCGCACTTGGAGTCACGGTTGGGAGTGGTTGGGTTGAACACTTGTTCCCACGACCAGCCAGCGTCTTCGACGCGCAGATTGAAGGGCTGCTTTTCTATCATGAGTATGGCGGCTATGGCGTACTCGGATTCTTTGTGACCCTCGCGGTGATGCGCGCGCGTCTCCCCGAGCCTCTTCCAGTGCCTTGGCTGGTCTGCGCGACGATCGGGGTGCTGGGGGTCCTGGGGCAGGGGTATATCGGCGGAGAAATGGTCTATCGTTACGGGGCTGGAGTCCGCGCCGTGCAGGTGTTGAGTGAACGACCCCACGAACACAAAAAAGCCCCGGAGGAGCAGTCCACCGAGGCTGGCACGAGTGACAAGTGAGTTGCTTAGCTCGCCGTTTCTTCGGCTTTGAACCCAATTTTGGTGTGGGTACCATCGCAGAATGGCCGGTTAGCGGATTGCCCGCAACGGCAAAGATAGATGGGATCGCCTTGGCCCTTGAATTCACCACGCTTCTGGTCGGTGACCTTTGGCCCGCCGGTGACCTCGTATGGACCATTCTTTAACGCACGGATTGTGACATCAGCCATAATGTTTCCTCCCTTTCTCGCGGATATTGTGCCTAGCTGGCTTGCGTCAGGGAGTATGCCACACTGAGATAGCGGGTGCAATTGTGAGGAGCCGCGCTTTTTTCGGATCGCCGTGCCCTCACAAAGGGGCACCTTCGCGCCGCGCCGCGTCCCAAACACTACTGAGGGCGTGGACTTGCAAAAGGCACTGCAAGGACGCTAGAAAAGGCGGCACTATGAGCAAGCAGTCACGGCGAGCCAAACGAATAAGCCCGGAGAAACAGCGTGAGGCGCTTGCGACCGGAGGACCTCAGGTTGATGTGTTACTCGAAGCCGGGAAAACCCATGATGCGGTAGAGCTTGCGAAACAGCTCTTGAAACAAGCACCGAGCCCCGAAGCGGAAGCCTTGGTAGTGAAAGCGTACCAAGCCCGCCTCCAAGCGCTCATTGCTAGTGGGTTACAGAAAGAGGCGCACGCGTTGGGGCAGCTCGTCATTGAGCGCTTCCCCGCGCATCAAAAAATGATCCACGCGCTCCTGCGACACAGTGAACTGCTGGCGGAAAATTTCCAGAAGCTGCTCACCGACTTGTTGACCGCTGAGGGAGAGCGACGACGCGAATTAGAAACGCTCCTCACGTGTAGACTGATTGATCCTGGAATGCTCGTCCGCTCCACGGTGCTCCCCGCGGAACACCCACTCAAACGGGCAGCCATGATAGCCAGCGAGTTGTTCACCGCCGTGACGAGTGGCCCGTTGCCCGAGGGAGCCTTGCTTCCGCTCAATGAAATTCCCCGCCAGTCCCCGTTGGCCCCCTGGAAATTGCTGATCCGTGCCTTCGACGCATTTTATCGTCGTAACGATGCTGCCGTCTTGGCCAATCTCGCGGGCATTGCACCAGACGCTGCTCCTGCCCGGCTCGTCCCAGTGTTGCATCGCCTCATGGGCGCGACCCAGCCGAACGCGGCCCCAGATGAGACCACGAACTCCTTTGCCGTCACCACTGTGGTGAACAGGGTGTGTGGCAATCGGGCTGTCGTCCAAGCGAACCTGAGTCAGCTCTCCCGCGTGTTATCGGCGCGACAGGAAAAACAGGCATTGGCATCGGTGCAAGCGCTCCTCCCCTTGTTCCGCGCCGCACCCATCGCGCAATGGCGCACTTTTCTGGCGACGCTGTTGCACCACTGGCATAAACATGGATTGCAGCCCGATGGATTATTCCGCGTCCTTCCGAATAGTCGGACGGACCCGGACATCTTGCGGCTGGTGGCTTTGGCGCTTGAGCGTGTCGCCTGGGAAGAAGCGCTCGACTGGTGGAGTAGCTACGTCTCAGTCGCACAGACGAAGGGAGTGCTCGCTCCCCACGGACCGGATATTGCCCGCGTGTGGTTACGCATGGCGGCACTGTTTCCCGCCGATCCCCTTGAAGTGTTGGACATGTTCGATGCGGAGTCCGAGGAGGACCTCCGTGACCAAATTCGGTCAGGAGAGTTGCCTACCCATTACGACCGCGAGAGGCTGCTGAAGCAAGCACATGCCGCCGATCCCAGTGCACAGACATTTCGCGCATTGGTGACGCACTACGACCGATGGGGCAACAGCAAACACGCGGAAACAGAAGCGGAAGCCTGGCGACAGGCCCAGCCGCGGGAACTCGAACCGCTGCTCCATCTGATTCGTGCGGCGGAGCGACGTGGCGCCAGTCGCAAAGCGCTGGAGCTGCTGGCCCAGGCCGAGACGCTCAACCGTCTCCATCCTGATGTCCGTCAGAGTCGGTTCCGTTTACTGTTGGCCAGCGCGGAACGGCGGGTGCGTGAGGGCAAAGTCAGTCTGGCGTTAGAAGATTTAGCACAGCTTGCCCAGGAGCCTCGCGCCGCGGAAGGAGAGGTCAAAGCCTATCTCTTCGCGCTGTCATGGGCGTCGGCGCTGAAGGCGGGCAACAGCGAAGGCGCGGCGCGACTGGAACGGGGATTCCGGTCCATGGTTGCCAACGGCGTCTTGGGCGATGTGGTGATCGACGCATTGACGGAGTCCGTCAAAGTCAAGTTCCCACGCCAGACGACCACGCCGTCACCAGAAGAGGCGATTGACGGGTTGGTGCGAGCCTACACACTTTTTCAGGGCGTGGACCGTCCACTGCCCAAGCCAGAGACGAAAGTGCTCACGCAGATCGAAAAGAATCTGAGTCGTGCTTCTCTCTCCCAATTGCATGCGTTATGTCAGAGCGGGTTGCTGATGGGCCGACCAACACTGACCTACCTAGCGGCGGGACATGGATTGACCCAGGAGGGGCCTTTACAGCACCGCTTTCTCCTGGCGCGCGGGCAAACCCTCCTTTCCAGCCATGGCTTTCAACAACAAACTCGCGCGCGTCGATGTCTCCAGGCCGCGCGCGAACTCGCGAGCCGCGCCCGCGACCTCGACGCGGTCCGCGAAGCGTCGCAGGCGTTAGAGCGCTTGCCGCGAGAGGATCTGTTTGGTTCAATGCTCGGTCTGCCGCTGGGTCCACCATCTGAAGAGGCGGCACCAACGCCCGAGGATATTGCGGTGACCCTTAACGTTGAACGCGGCAGCCCGCACGCCCCCAGATTTTTCACGACGAAATCCGCGCGCTCCTCGCGAGCAAAGAAGCCCAAGCGTAACCGGGGGGGACTTGAGATGCTCGAGGACTTGCTCTCGTTTCTCGCCCCAGGCAAATCATGGTAAAGGACTGGGCGAACGACTCCCTGCGTGGGGAGAGAAAAGGTGACAGTGTATGACGAATGCCCCATTTGTCGTGCTGGGGATTGATGAAACCGCCAGTGACGAAATGATACGAGAAGCCTACATCGCGGCGCTCCGCATCTCCCCTCCAGACCGTGATCCGGCGGGATTCAGCCGGATTCGCGACGCGTATGAGCAACTGCGGGACCCGGAGAAGCGTCTTGCGTTACGCCTGTTTGGTCCCATTCCGTTGCCCGACCTCATCGCGCTGGCCGAGACGTTTCCAGAGGAGCGTCGCCACGTCGGCCCGGAACTTTGGCTGAACGTCTTACGGGAGCCACGTCGATGAGCGCGTTCAATCCCCAACGCCGACAACAACTTCTGGAGACACTTGAGCAGTGGCTGGATGACATCGCTGCGGAGGAACCGTTACCTCCAGAGCTCGCGACAGACGATGACACGGTTCAGGGACCAGCCCCAGACCTGTTCTCTCTGCTCAGTCAGTTGACCGCGCTCACGCGCGAGACACAACTGCAAGGACGCTCCACCAATCGGTTGCACACGGAACTGAGCGGGAAGCTCGACACCATGAGTGGGCGGATCGAGAGCCTCGAAGGCGCTGTCCGCAAGGTCAGCGAGGTGCGACGCGAGGCACGCCTGGAAGTGATTAGCGAGGTATTGGATGTCCGCGACCGCTTTGTCCGTGGCCTTGAAGAGGCCCAACGCCGGCTCACGGTGATCCCCCGCTGGTCGGCACGGTTCGCGCAGCGCCCGGTGCTGGAAGCGTTGGTGCAAGGAAACGCGCTCGCCTGTGAACGACTGGATGACGTGTTGCGCCGGTTTGATGTGCAAGAGATTGCCTGTCTGGGCAAACCGTTTGATCCGACCCTGATGCAGGCGTCGGAAGTGGCGCGGACGACCGAAGCAACACCCGGGACCGTCCTCGCGGTGTTTCGGACCGGCTATACCACGGGTGGCCGTGTGTTACGTTTTGCCGATGTGAAAGTCGCGACGAGTCCGTAGAAAGCGAAAAACTAAAGGAGCAAGTATGGCGGAAGTCATCGTCGGCATTGACCTGGGAACCACGAACTCGGAAATCGCGGCTTTCATTGATGATAACGTGCAAGTGTTGGCCACCGCCGGTGAACAGATCATGCCATCGGTGGTGGGGCTCGCCGCCGATGGCGCTTTGCTGGTAGGGACCTCGGCCCGGAATCAATACGTGCTCTATCCCGAACGGACCATCAAATCCATCAAACGCGAGATGGGCACGGATCACCAGGTGACGTTAGGGAACCGCACCTATTCGCCCCCTGAGATTTCAGCGATGATCCTGCGCACGTTGAAAACCCGTGCGGAAGCCGTCTTGGGGACCGAGGTCCATAAAGCAGTCATTACCGTCCCGGCCTATTTCTCCGATGCCCAACGCCAGGCGACGCGCGATGCCGGACAGATTGCCGGTCTGGAGGTCGTACGGATATTGAACGAACCCACGGCGGCAGCCCTCGCCTACGGTGAGGATCGACAGGGCGCGCGGACGATTTTGGTCTATGACCTCGGCGGGGGCACCTTCGACGTCTCGTTAGTCTACGTGGAAGGCGAGATCACCGAAGTGTTGGCCAGCCACGGCAATAATCGGTTAGGAGGGGATGATTTTGACCAACTCCTCCTCGACTTCGTCCACGAGCGGTTCGTGCGTAGCGGTGGAGTGGACGTGCACACGAATCCACGGGCCATGAGCCGCCTGTTACGGGCAGTGGAAGAAGCCAAGAAACGACTCAGTTTCGAACCGTACACCCGCATTCGTGAAGAGCACCTCACTGAACGTGATGGCCTGCCGGTCCATCTCGATCTGGAGGTGACGCGCACGGAGTACGAGCAGCTCATCCGTCCGCTATTGGAAGGAACCCTCGACAGCGTGCATCGCGCCTTGACCGATGCCGGGAAACGACCGGAAGAAGTGGATGAAATCCTGCTCGTGGGCGGCGCGACGCGCACGCCGTTGGTGTCCATGCTCCTAGAAGAAAAAACCGGACTGACCCCACGACAAGAACTCCACCCAGATCTATGTGTCGCGTTTGGCGCCGGTGTCCTCGCCGCGCGCATATCGGGGCATGATATTGAGCGCGTCTTGGTCGATATTTCGCCCTATTCGTTTGGCCCCTCGCACTTTGGCATCCTCAACGGCATGCCCTCGGAACATTGCTATCGGCCGATCATCGTGCGCAATACGCCATTGCCAATCAGTCGGACGGAGACGTACCTCACCATGGTCGATAATCAAGAGGGCTGGCAAGTCTCGGTCTACCAGGGCGACGATGAGTACGCGCTGAATAACATCCTGGTTGGTCGCTTTATCGTCGAGGGATTCTCCAAGGTGCCGGCGGGGAATGAGATACTCTGCCGGATGGATTTGGACTTGGACGGCATCCTCCGAGTGACGGCCACCGAGAAACGGACAGGTCTGAGCAAGCATATTACGATTGAAGGCGCGACCACGGCCATGTCCGAAGCCGCGGTCGCGGCGGCCCAAGCGCAGATGCGATCCTTATTTGGCCAAGACTTGGAAGCCGGAGCGGAAGAAGGGGAGTGGAGTCTGGATGCGGAAGACGAGTTGGACGAACTGGACGAGCTGGAGGGCGAGGAGGAGGCAACCGAGGCGCTGGCTGAATCCTCAGGAGAGGCCACGAAAGATGATGCCCGTGACCGCCGGGTGCAAATCTCCGAAGCCCGCGCGGTCCTCGAACGGAGCCGTCGGTTACTCGACACCATGAACAATGACGACCGTGAGGAAGCGATCAGTTTACACGAGCGGATCGAAAACGCTCTGAATACATCCGACACTAAGCGTCTGCACACCGCGATGACCGAGTTGGCCGATTTATTGTTCTACGTAGAGGAGAAATAGAACAAGATGGAATTTCGTTGTCCAACCTGTCGCGCCCCGTGGCGGCGGGTGACGCTCTGTGGTCGCTGTGGGACCGATTTGACCCTGGTGATGCACGTGGCCCGCAAAGCCTGGGAAGCACGAGAAATGGCCAGGGAGTTACTGTGGGCAGGCGACCAACCGGTTGAAGCCGTGCGTGTGGCTCGGACCGCGTGTCAGTTGCACGCCACTCCGCAAGCCCACAAGCTGCTCGCCCTTGCCCTGCTTGCCAATCACCAACTCGCGGAAGCACAGGTTGTTCTCGCTTCGGTGGGAGGCGATCACGCAGCGCCTCCCACTGAAAGTCGCCACACGCCTGACGAGGAATAGGGATGATCACAGCAAGTTATCCTCTTCCTTGCATTAGCGAACAGCCGCACCGGCGGAGAGGCATGTTGCATGGCTCGAATATCGGCGAGAGGAGCAAAACCACCAATGGCGATTTTCATGAAGAAGCAGGCTGGCGGTGAGTACGCCTCGACGAGGTCATATCGTCGGTTTGGGCCCCTACGCGCGCTCTAAATACCCATTGCCAACGATCTTCAGGCACACCCTTCCCACTTCCGGGTGGGTACGCTCTGTCAGCGGCTTGACGACGATGCCTTCCCTGACGTGATTCGCGCCAGGTACCAGACTCGGCCCTTCCGCCTCTTGTAGGACTCGCTCAAGATCGAAAGGAAACGCGGCATGAAGAAGCGGAACCCAAGGTAAGTCTTTCCCGATTTCTCGTGCTTCTCTTGGGTCAATCCATTGCGACCCGCGGAGCAGATCAAAAACGGCAATCCGCACCTCGTTCTTGGTCGTCCCATACTTGAGGTCTTGTACTGGTCCGTACACTTCCGCGTAGACCGTGATGTCGGGGTGGGCTTCGCAAAACGTCGCGATTTGTGGGGTCGCCCGCAGTGCTAGCCACCAGACGATTTTGTCGTCTTCTCGTTTCCACTCCGTCCGTGACCCGCAATACACCCGGCCCGCGTACCAACAATAGCGCGCTGATGTGCCGTGAATTTTTTCGGTGATGAACACCGGTTCCCCTGGTACAAAGACATTCGCATAGCGACGCAGACTATCTACATCAAAAGCCGGATGATACCCGGCGGGTGGTGGTTCGGTGTCGCCAGCCGTGGACATTGGTAATGGAGGCTCGTAGTGGGTCACGCCCAAAGAGTCGGCGACATCGTCCCCAATCCGCGCGCCGGGGGGAGCGGGAATCAGCAGCCCCATCGACATGATACCTCTGAGCCGCTTGACCCGAATGCGCTCGTGACCAGCGAGGAAGGCGAACTCTGGGCGACTAGAGTCCACGACAGAGTCAGGCGGAATGTACGCGCCCATCGTCTTCCCCTCCCAGTCAGCAGTCCTTACACAACACGTATAGCCCGCGAAAATACGGACAACCGAAAGAGTATCCGCGTTAGGGTGCGGCTCCAAAACGACGGGCACAATTTCGACCTTATGGGTGCTTTTTTGCGGGGGTTCGGGGAAGGTCATATCGCACGCAGTTGACTCGCAAAGGCCGCGCTATCCGCGACATCCTCTCGGTCCTGCCAGAGACCGACGATGTCGGATTCGAGAAGCTGCTTCGCGGTAAGCCGAAGAGGCTGAGGGAGCGTTGACAGTTCCGGTTGAACAATGACCTCGACATGCCGCCCCTTCTTGCACGGCAAGTCAGTAATGAGCAGCTCTCCGTCCTTTTCGATAATTCTGTGTAAACGCATGGCTTCCATCCGGAGTACTCCTTATAACGATGACGAAGTGCCAGCTTAACAGGTGTCAGCATCCGTGGCACGACCAACATTCCCACCTCCCCAATTCGATTCACCGGTCGAGCTTCAGCCAGCGTTCTTCCAGCTTAGCCAATTCCGTGAGCACTGGGTCGGCTGAGACGGAGAGCTGGAAGCTTGGCGGCCAGTTACCAGTGGCCATAACTTTCTGCTGAGCGAGCTGATAGACGAAGGCCAGTCGCCAGCGGGTCGTGAGGAAGGAGTCTATGGCCGCAGTGATGTCCTGCCGTGTCATGCGAGTGGTCACTACGATGTGTGCAAACGTACGGCGATCACGGATATAGCTGTGGATGCCACTGCCTACTTTCCGCAATACCGATATGGCTATAAAGATGCCTATCAGCCCACCCCACACATGGGTCAACATCTCGCCTCCCCATGTCGTCACAAAGCCTTTGAGACCTCGGAGGACCAGCAGGAGCATCACGCCCGCGATTAGCACGTTCCGAACACCCTCAATCAACAACTTTCTCAGTGATTTCAAATTCGATTTTCGCAACAGATCCTGACAAAAAGTTCGGAAGATCAACCAGTCTAGGACCATCACGCCAAGGAGCAGCATCGTAAGCCCAGGTATCCAGAGAGGTCCTTGGTACCAATCCCAAAAGGGTGTCTTGCGGAAGAAGGCGTCGTTCGACGGGGACCAATGCGGCTTCGCAGCCATCTCTGCGCCACTGAGGATAAACATGACACCCCATAGTATGCGAAGCAATTGTAGTGACCGGTCCTGTCCGAGGCCTACAGAGAACAACGGCTTGAAGCGTTCCGTCATCGTTCGTGGCGCTACGGATTTTCGGAGTTTCTTGTCTGATAAGAATGGGTTCCCGAACTCAGATGTGCTACTTATGAGGGGTCCCATAATATAGGCATACATATAGACACTGATCACCAGGACGCCAAAAAGAAAGGCGTAGCCACGAAAGCCAGCACCGCCGCCACTGCCGACACCAGTAGGTTACGATACCGCAGCACGGCTGTCCGATGCACCCCCTTCAATGATTCGGATAGCGACAAAGAAAACGTCAATGCTTGGTAGCTGGTCCAGAACTGCCGCCAGGGCATTGTGATGATGTAAAGCGAGATCGATTCCTCTAACGCCTGCTCTAATCTTGGTAGATGCCGACACGCGCGGAACGCGGTTTCCTGGAGCCACGAATTGTTGCCTGCCATTGCTGCCGTGAGGATTGGCAGGGAGTCAGTCTCCGACAGCAGCCCCGTTCCTTCGAGGCATATCTTCGCGTGCACCAAGTTCTCGCCCTGGGTCACGTGCAGACGGATGAACTCAGCGAGTTCACTGACAAAGGGCGCAACTGCGGCGCGGCGCGAGCGGAAGGCGTCAATGAGGAAGCGAAGACAGTGGATGGCCCGCAGGCGCATCGACGGATCATGGAAATGTGTCTGGATCTCTGACCAGCATAACGTGGCCAGCTTGTTGGCTGATGTGTCGTCGCATACCTGCGCGTACAGCACGAGAGCATCCCGTCCCCGCGAGTCGGTCGGGATGTGTTCGACTGGAAGGTCTTCCGGCTGATTGAGCAGCCGCGTGGTGACGAGATACTCCAGGAAGCGCCGGTGCACGAACGCGAAGGACTTGGGCTCGCTCTGTGTGACGCGCGCGATGCGTGCATAGCTCAGCACATCGATGATGGCCACCGCTATCTGAGAAGCGCCAGCCTCGTCGATCACGCGCACCGGGGCCTCTAGCCCATAGGCTGGCGAGTCGAAAACGAACCAGGCGATCTCCGTCGCACCGCGAAGGATTTCTCTGTCAGTTAGTCCGTACTGGGCGATTTTCGATGCACACTTCGCCAGACGGCCCTTCAGGTAATTTTCGTAAAGCTGAGCCTGAGTTTGCGGGAGGGCATGATTGTCATTCACCCATTCGCCGAGCAGCGCCATCAAGAAGGGGTTGCGCGCGACCGGAATCAGGTCAAGCCGGTCCCTGAAGAGCGATATCCGAAGAGCTTGCGTGAAGGCTGGAAACCGACCTAACGCCTGGATGATGTGCTCTTCGGATAAGGGACGGATTTCCAGTATTTTCCGCGCGAGGAATGCTTGAGTCGGGCGGCGAAACACGCGCGACGCGAGTACACCGCGTGACTGTGGATTGCTAGAGATAAACCGTGACAACACATCCGATAGCGCATTGAGCACCCCCGACTCCTCGTTCACGTCTAATAGTTCGGGAATCTCGTCGAAGGAGTCGAAGATGAAGAACATCCGACCATGTCTCCAGAGGTCGCGAAAGTACTTGTCAACGAACTCCTCAGTGAACACATCACCTCGAGCCTTGACGTTGTCCATGACGAATATCTCTAGCTCCTGGATGGTTGGCTTGTTCGTCTCTGTCCATGCGGCGTTGCGACGCCCTTCCCTTGGTAACCACTCGCGCAGGTTCACGTAGATCGGTACTCGTCCGGTCGTACCTACCTCGTCGATCATGTCACGCGCCAGTTTACGCAGCGCGACACTCTTCCCAGCGCCGGGATCGCCAAGCACCAGGAATGCTTGAGTCGTGCGGTCCGACCGTATGGCACTTTGCAGGTCCACGATCCGCTTCCTCTCGGTCGTGCCTATCATGTCCACGATCTCAACCTCGGCCTCAAGGTCGGCGTAGTAGTCGGGACTCCAATTGGCCTCGCGGTCGGTGGTCACAAGGTGCTGGCGTAGGGCTGAACAGAAAGAGTCGAGTTTCTTCTGAAAGCTTTCTTCTGGGAAATCAGTGTTTATGGGTACTGGGTGACCACCTGCGATACTCTTGTCGGCCATGTAATGGTGGACAATCCACAGACCAACGACAGCAAAGGCCAGAATCGCGATGGAAGGCCCAGTCCCTAAATCGATATTCTCGATCCCCGGTGCAAGCTCACGCACTTTCGGGTTGACCGCGAGCGCCTTCACGGCTGCGTCGATAAATGGCGACCAGAAGCCATAGGACGACGCGAGCCCAAAGATACCCAGCACCGACAGGGTGCGTATTTTCGTCGCTCCGTAACCTGGGGGCATCAGGAGCGGGCGAAACAGGCATAACAGCACGCATAGCGTTCCAGCAACCAGCAGTGAGGCCATCCCCGAGAAAAAGTATGCAACCATCACGGTAACAACGCCGAGTCCAAGCGTTGACAATATCAGCCGGTGGTTGGACGTGAATTGGGTGTTCATGGATGCCTTCCTTGCGAGTGTGTTTTCTCTTCGTATGACTCCGTGGCGGCGGAATTACTTTGGTCGAAAGCGTTATGCTTCCACGGAAACCTCGGCGTAGTATGGCAGAGGAGGATTAAAAGGGTCAAAGGGTCAAGACGGTACGGGGAGGGGCACCCAAGGATTGTGACTGCATGTGTGTAAAGCGTCAGTGCCTTGAAAGAGCGCTGACGCTTTCCGTTGTCACCACAACGTTCATTATCGGATCAGGCGATATGGACGACGAGTCTGACAAATGAGACATTGCTCACATGGTCATCGTCCTCCCTGCATGCCAACACGAGATTCAACGATTTCCCGGGGAAGTACGAGGGGACTTGGCTGACGCGTTGGCAAGATTAGATGTCGGACAGGTGCTTGCCATGCCGCTTTCCCGTCCAATGCCGACCATTGATGCTGGGGTACACGAACTGCGACTAAAGACCGTTCTGGTGCGTATCGAATCTTTTATGCCCTTGCCGGAGCTGGAGTTGTGTATGTCCTGCATGCCGTGCAAAAAAAGACACGAGCAACACCAAAGCGTACGCTTGATGTCGTACGGAAAAGGCTCAAGGAGTTACAGCTATGAAAAGAGGATCATCCGCCACGCAGCTCGCGCAGCAATTAGGGCTGTCCAAGAGCCGAGGCATAGAGGCCGTGTTCAAGGCGCGATTGATTGCCGCAGTGTTGCGTGAAGTTGCGCAACAACAGTTGACTCATGCCCAACTGGCTGAGCGGACCGGATTACCACGCGGTGCCGTGACAGGTATTCTTTCGGGAAGTCTGCAAAAAATTACCATCGACCGAGTCCTGCGGCTCGTCGAGGCGGTTGGGCTGGAACCGGAGATTCGACTTCGACGTGCGGCTTGAAGAAGAGCATCTTGTTTGGCGGATGATCCTCAATGTAACGTTCCCCCTAAATCACCTTCTCTTGTCTCAGCTGCTCAACTTCATCCGCTGAATAACCCAACGATTGTAGAATGGCCGTGGTGTGCTCGCCCAGCGCGGCGGAAGGAACAAGATCAGTTGCTGGCGTGTCGGAGAACTTGATCGGCTTGCCAACCATTTTGACCCGTCCAGCTTTGGGGTGAACGTTCTCAACTAACAAGTCGCGCGCGAGCACCTGGGGATGCTGAAAAACTTTGTCGTAGTTATTCACCGGACCACAGGGAATACCCGCGGCTTGCAGTTTCTCTAGCCAGAAGGTGCTCTCCCGTGTGGTGGTTGCCGCTTCGATTTGCTCGATCAAGAACGGCAGGTTTTTCCGTCGCTGCGTATTGTCCACGAGTCGGGGGTCGGTCTCCATTTCCCCTTTGCCAAGAAGCTGGCAGAGATTTTTCCACGTTGTCGGCGCGGAGTCGGCGGCGATGGTGATGTAGCCATCCCGTGTCTTGAACGCGCCATGCGGGGCGATGCGGCGATGCGCTGATGCCAGGGGCATGGGCAAATCGCCACTCGCCAAGTAGTCACTGCCGTCGATGAGTCCCAAAGCGACTGAAGAATCAAGCAAGGAGGTGTCGATATGTTGACCCTTGCCAGTTTGTTGACGAGCGATATATGCGGCCAGCACTCCGAGTGCACCGAACATGCCAGTGCCAAGGTCAATGATCGGCACGCCCGCTTTCACGGGTGGACCGCCTGGCACGCCCGTGACCATCATAATTCCACCCATGCCTTGCGCGACGGTGTCATAGCCACCTTGATTCGCCATTGGACCAGTCTGCCCGAAGCCGGAGATCGAACAATAGATGAGGCGCGGATTGACCTGTGACAAAGTTGGGTAGTCGAGCCCCAGCCCCTTCATCACCCCAGGGCGAAAATTCTCGACGAGCACATCGGCCCATTTGGCGAGGCGTACACATATCTCACGGCCACGGGGGTCTTTGAGATCGACAGTGACGCTTTTCTTGTTGCGGTTGCTGGCCATGAAGGCGGCGCTCTCGCCGTTGATAAACGGTGGTCCCATGCGGCGCACTTCATCGCCCCCTTTTACGCGTTCGATTTTGATGACCTCAGCCCCCATATCCGCAAGCAAGAGCGTGCAGTGCGGGCCTGCCAAGGCACGGGTGAAATCCATAACGCGCATTCCTGTGAGTGGGCCGGACATGTGTTCCTCCTTGTGGTTTTGAGGGGCTTCGGGGTTGGGGGGCTAGGGAAAAACCAACTCCCAGCCCCTAGCCCTCAACCCTTAATCGGCTTCATCCGGCGATTCACCCTCCGGCAATGGTGGCAGTGGTTCGCGCGGTAGTGCGAATGGTTCTAGTGACATTGAAGGTTGACCCGTCGTGATCAATTCGCAGATGAGCTTGCCGGTCATTGGTGCGAGCACGATGCCATTGCGATGATGTCCGGTGGCGATAATGACGTTCTCCAAGCCAGGCGCTCGACAAAGAATGGGCCGCCGGGTGGGAGAAAAGGGGCGGAGGCCAGACCAGAAATGACTCAGCGGGGCACTGTGGAGAGCGGGGATTAGATCAAGGGAACGGGCAATCAAGCTGTGGATGGTCTCAAGCGTGACATCTTTATTATGGCCGACGAACTCGACCGTGGAGCCGACAACGACATCGCCATTCTTGCGTGGCACCAAATAGTGATCATGCCACGACAGCACATGGCGAACATTGGTCGCGCGGATCGCGAGCATTTGTCCTTTGGCCGGTTCGACTGGAATCATCAGGCCAAACATTTCTCCGACCTCGCGTGACCATGAGCCGGCGGCAATGACGACAGTGTTGGCGCTGATCCATTCGTCGCCTACGCGCACGGTGGTGACCCTTCCCGCGGAGATGCGGATTTCATTGACAGTGCTACCAGTGTGAACGGTGACCCCGCGCTGTTCACCAGCTTTGATCCACGCCTCGGCGAGTTTACCGTTGTGGAGATGATGGTCACCGGAGAAATGAACCGCGCCACGAATCTCTCGCGTGAGGCTGGGTTCGAGGCGACGCACCTCGTCAGCGGACAACCACGTGGCTGGATAGCCTTGCTCCCGACGCAGCTCGTATAACTGGCGGTACTTCTCCTCATCCGCATCCGTGCGGATTAGGTCCAGAACGCCAACGGTTTGATACTCAATATCAATGCCTGTCCGTTCTTCCAATTCACGAACGAGTGCTGGGTAGAGTGCCTGACTCGCATGCTTGAGTCGGTACAGCGGTCCGTTGCGCGCGCGTCCGCTGGCAACGGCCAGAATCCCCGCGGCGGCGGCGGAGGCTTCCTGGCCAGGAACATTTTTCTCGATGAGGACGGTGCGTTGTTGCTGTTCAGCGAGGTACCAGGCGATTGATGCCCCGATGACCCCGCCCCCGATCACGACGACGTCGGCTGTGGTTGTCATGGCTCGCTATTGTAGCGAGATGAGGCGGAAAGAAAAGACGGACGAGAGAACGGAAAATCAAAAGGCAAAAGTCAAAGGGCAAAAGTCAAAAATACCAATACGAAAAGCGAAGCGGCTCCCTTTCTTTAGCGCCGGGTTGCCCGACCTGCGGTGCCAAAGGGCATCTGGGAAACCGACCCAAAGGGCATCTGGGAAACCGACCCAAAGGGCATCTGGGATGGGCTATGTGGAGGGATCGGATTCGTTGTGTGTTGTCCGCTCGGTGAATGTCGAGTTCGCGGTGTTCGTTCACCCCAGTGGGTGGTATGGGGGCCAGTTGGGTGCGTTGGCGTGAAGGAGTCGTGAAAGTTCTCGTCCTCGCGATCATGCCGATGGTGATGGTGGTGCCGGTGTTCGATGACCGGGACTGGGACAAAAACTGGATCGTAATAGCGCTCGCGTTCGACTTCGATGATTTCTTGAGGTGCTTCGTAGATGATGACTTGTGGTTCTTGCCGAGGTTCTTGTTCTCTCACTGGAGGGGGTGGAGGTAATATGGCGGCCGCCACTTGCTTGACCACGGCTTCCGCTCCGTCGGCGGAAAGAGCGAGGCGTTGCGAATCCGCCGCGCGTCGCACGGTGGCGAGCACGTCGTCCACTACTTCCGATGTCAGTAGGTCACTGACCTCCCACCCACCAGCGGGATGAATCCCGGCGCCACTTAACGGCCCCAGCCCATCTTCATTACTCTTCTTAATCAGGCCTAAGTCGAGAGCCAGCTTTTGCGCGAACTTCCCTTCGCTGTGTTTGGGATAGGTGCGACTTGGCGACAATGGGAGCGACGTCGAGGAGGGTGCGGGTCTTGCCGTTTGGTGAACCTTCACTTGGTCGCGATACGCGGCTGGAATATCGCCAGACTCATCCACGACGTGGATCACACCCTGGGTGTCGGTCCATTGATACAGCTTTGCCGACGAGAGAGAAGGGATAAGAAGAAGCAGGCCACAGAACAATACAGTGGTGCACATGATTCTCTTTAACCACCAGAACACTGGGAAAAGCAAGAGGCCATACGTTCATCCTATTGACCCCCCGGATACGACAGGGCATATAGCTCCTATTTCTTCATAGGAATAAACGTAGTGAATGCACTGATTCAGAAAGCCGATACGCTCCTCGAAGCGCTCCCTTACATTCAACGGTTTTCCGGCAAGACCTTTGTCATCAAATATGGCGGGCACGCCATGGAGGACGAAGCCCTCAAGCAGCATTTCGCTCGTGATATCGCGCTCCTCAAATATGTCGGGATGAACCCCGTCGTCGTGCACGGTGGCGGGCCGCAGATTGGCGAGATGCTGAAGAAGCTCGGCATCTCCTCACGCTTTGTGCGTGGGATGCGAGTGACGGACTCCGCGACCATGGATGTGGTGGAAATGGTGCTCGGCAAGATTAATCAGGAAATCGTGACGCTGCTCAACGGCCAAGGCGGAAAGGCGGTCGGGTTGAGTGGCAAAGATGGTGAGTTGCTCGTGGCGCGCAAAATGCTGCTCGCCGTGAGCGATAATGGACAAACAGTGACCCACGACATTGGGCAGGTGGGGGAGATTGTGGAAGTCAATCCGCGGGTGATTCATGCCCTGACCGCAGCGGATTTCATTCCTGTGATCGCGCCGGTGGGTGTTGGGGCGGATGGGACGCCGTATAACATCAACGCCGACTTGGTCGCCGGCAAAGTAGCAGAGGCGCTGCAAGCCGAAAAGCTTATTCTGTTGACGGATGTGGAAGGGATCAAAGGCAAAGATGGAGTCCTCATTCCAACGATGGGTAGTGAGCATGCCGAAGTGTTAATACGAGAAGGCACGATCGGTGAAGGCATGATTCCTAAAGTCGAGTGTTGTATTGCCGCGCTGCATGGCGGCGTCAAGAAGACCCATATCATCGACGGGCGCGTGCGGCACGCGACGTTACTGGAAATTTTCACCAAAGAAGGCATTGGCACTGAAGTGGTACGGAGAACATTATGACCAACCAAGACATTATCGACCTCAACGCGCAATATCTGTGTACCACCTACGCACGCTATCCTGTGGCGTTTGTCCGTGGCCAAGGCTGCCGTCTGTGGGACGCTGACGGGAAAGCGTACCTCGATTTCTTCGCCAGCCTCGCGGTGATGAACTTGGGGCAGTGCCACCCTGCGGTGGTGAAGGCAGTCTACGAGCAAGTCTCGACTCTCACCCACGTCTCCAACCTGCACCATACCATTCCACAGGCGCGGTTAGCGGAGGCGCTTTGCGCGCATTCATTCGCGGACAAAGTGTTTTTCTGTAACAGCGGCGCGGAAGCCAATGAAGCGGCGATCAAGCTCGCGCGCAAGTTTGGCGGTGACAAACGTGATGGTCGCTATGAGATCATTACCACCCTGGGCTCGTTTCATGGGCGGACGATGGCGGCCATTGCCGCCACCGGCCAAGAGAAGGTGCGCCAAGGGTTCGCGCCCATTCTCGAAGGGTTTCGCTATGTCCCGTTTGATGACCTAGCGGCCACGGAGGCGGCGATTTCCGAGCGGACCGTCGGGATTCTCGTGGAACCGGTTCAAGGGGAGGGCGGGGTCAACATTCCCCAGCCTGGCTATCTCAAGGAGCTGCGGGCGCTGTGTGATCGTCACGGACTGTTACTCATGCTCGACGAAGTACAAACCGGCATGGGCCGAACGGGCAAGCTGTTCGCCTATCAACACGAGGACGTGACCCCGGACATTATGACGCTCGCCAAGGCTCTTGGTGGTGGAATCCCTATTGGGGCGATGCTGGCACGGGGATCGGTTGCCGAGAGTTTCAATCTCGGCAGTCACGGTTCGACGTTTGGTGGCAATGCCGTGGCGTGCGCTTCCGGGAATGCGGTGATGAACACATTGCTGAACGAGGGCGTCTTGGAGCATGGTCGCGCCATGGGTGAGTATTTCCTTGGTAAGCTCCAGGCGCTGAAAGCCAAGTTTGCTTTCATTAAAGAAGTGCGGGGGCGCGGGCTCATCCTTGGAGCGGAGCTGGACCGTGAGGGGGCGTCTATTGTTGATGCGTGCCTTCGTGAAGGGTTGTTAATCAACTGCACGGTAGGGAAAGTGTTGCGGTTCATTCCCCCACTCATTGTGACTAAAGCCGAGATCGATGAAGGGTTTGCCATTATCGAGAAAGTGCTTGCCCAGCAATGAAACGAGACCTGATTAGTATCGCCGACTTCACTCGTGGCGAGCTTGAGGAGATATTCTCCTGTGCGCAGCGCCTGAAAGCCGACCGCAAGGCGAGCTGGCCGCATCCGATCCTCGCGGGGAAAACCCTAGCGATGATTTTCGAGAAGCCAAGCCTCCGCACGCGAGTGACATTCGAGGTTGGCATGGTGCAGTTGGGAGGAGCGGCGGTCTATCTTGCTCCGCCAGACATCGGACTCGGCACGCGCGAAACGGTGCCGGACGTCGCGCAAAATCTGTCGCGCTGGGTTGACATCATCATGGCGCGCACCTTCGCGCACCAGACCGTTGTTGACTTGGCTCGCCATGCCACCATTCCCGTCATTAACGGATTGTCCGACTTGCTTCATCCCTGCCAGATTCTGGCGGACTGCTTGACAGTGATCGAGCATCGCGGGCGACTCGACGGGCTGAAAGTGGCGTTTGTTGGGGATGGCAACAACGTGGTGAACTCGTGGCTCAACGCCGCGAGTAAATTTCCGTTCACCTTCGCGTTGGCATGTCCCGCCGGATATGAACCCAACGCGGAGGTTCTCACGCGCGCCCGGCAGCAGGGAGCGCAGGTGACCATTACGCAATCGGTGGCCGAAGCCGTGCGTGACGCGGATGCGGTCTACACCGATGTGTGGACCAGCATGGGGCAAGAGCGGGAGAGTGCCATGCGTCGTGAAGCGTTCAAGGCGTATCAGGTGAACGCGACGGTGATGGCGCAGGCGAAGCAGGACGCGCTGGTCATGCACTGTTTACCGGCCCACCGAGGTGAGGAAATCACCGCCGATGTGCTTGAGGGGCCGCGATCGGTTGTGCTCGATCAGTCCGAGAATCGCCTCCATATTCAGAAGGCCATCATGGTGTGGTTGTTACGCTAAATCGAACCACACGACATCGGCACAGTGCCGCAAATCCCCCCGCGCTTCGCGCGACCCCCTTTTCCAAAGGAGGTATTTTATTCCCCCCTTTGGAAAAGGGGGGCTAGGGGGGGATTTCCCACTCTCGGTTATGAAGTGTGGCGATGTTCTGTGGACTGATTTAGCGGCGGCGGAGTGATGGTGGCCAGGTGTAGGCGCGGTCGCCAAGACGCTCCCTCATTCGCCCGGTGATAAATTTTCACATGTCTGGCGGTACGGCTCATCGCCCAGATAGTCCCGCCACTCTGCTCTGGTGAAGTTGCGGGTCATTCGGGTGCAGGCCTCGGCGATCAAATCCTCGGGGTTGACTAATGACACCCGCACGGTGTTGTCGAAACTGCCACTGACCACATAGCGCCCATCGGGGCTGAAGGTGACCGCGCTGACCCACCCCTCATGCGTCAAGCGCGCGACTTCCTGACCGGTCCTGGCCTCCCACACCCGCGCGGTCTTGTCGGAACTGCCACTGACCACATAGTGCCCATCGGGGCTGAAGGTGACGGCGGGGACATTACTCTCATGCCTCATGCGCGCGACTTCCTTGCCACTCATGGCCTCCCACACCCGCGCGGTCTTGTCTCGACTGCCACTAACCACATAGCGCCCATCGGGGCTGAAGGTGACGGCGGTGACATTGCCCTCATGCGTCAGGCGTGCCACTTTCTTACCGGTCCTGGCCTCCCACACCCGCGCGGTCTGGTCCCAACTGCCACTGACCACATAGCGCCCATCGGGGCTGAAGGTGACGGCGGTGACAAAGTTCTCATGCGTCAGGCGTGCCACTTCCTTACCGGTCCTGGCCTCCCACACCCGCGCGGTCTTGTCCTCACTGCCACTAACCACATAGCGCCCATCGGGGCTGAAGGTGACCGCAGTGACACCGCTCTCATACGTATGTTTTTGCACCGGTCGCGGGAGGAGGTCTAATCCAGACCGGAGGACGAGATCGGCTTCGAGCGACGGAAATCTCCGTAGTGATTCGATTGCCAGAAGGGTGGCGCTTTGCAAAAGGACGGTGCTTTGATTCGCGACTCTTCCAGCTTGGGCCGCCAATTGCCGGACGAGTGCGAGCTGGCGCTGTTGGTCAGCCTGTCGCCATTGGAGCCCGGCGAATCCCGCTAACAGGAGGGCGCCCGCTACACCGGCAAGCAGACTTCGTGTGAACAGCGTGCGGCGTCGTTCTTGATCGTGCTGGTCTCGCTCCCGCTGTTCGGCGCTCTTCTCGACAAAATCGCGCTCGCTCGCATTCAAATCGTCGTGGCGGTGAGACCGCCAGCGTTCGGCTTCCGTCAGGAGCGCGCCACGCAGCAGCGCGCCGGGGTCTTGTTCCGTCCGTTGCCATTCGTCGATGCTGGGGCGTAAGCGCTGTCGCCACAAGAGAAATTCCCGATCCTGATTCATCCACGCTTGCAAGCGTGCCCAATGACGAATGAGCGCTTCATGGGCCACCTCCACCGTCTCCTGGCCGGTGGTGTGGTCTCGTCCGGTGACTAACAGCCGAGCGTCGGCCAGCGCTTTCACGAGGGGACGCACGGCTTCCGGGAGTTCTCCCAGGTTGGCGCGCAACCGCGTATCGCTGCTGCCGTCTTCCACCTGGGCGACGCGGACCAGTCGGGTAAAGAGGAGTCGCGCGAGGGAGTCCTGGCCGTTGGCTAGGAACGGGGCACACTCCTGTTCCGCGCGTTGCGCGATAGCGCCGGAGACTTTGCCAATCGCTTCGTAGGCCGTGAGTGAGAGTTGTCCGTCCGTTCGTCGCGCCCATAGCTCGGTCAGGGCGAATTCTAACAGCGGCAGGTTGCCCGGTTCATCTCCCACGTCGGCGAGCAACCGGTCCGACAGACCAGGAGCAAGGCGCAATCCGACGAGGCGTGCCGGTTCTTCGATGATGAGTCGCAACTCTTCGGGGACTATCGGCCCGACGTTGACCACCCCCTGCTGCATTCGGTCGCTGAACTCCCGACTGAGGGTGATCGCCTGTCCGTAGAAGTCCGCGCGCAACGTCAACACTACAGAAAGAGGCGACTGCGCTAACGCCTGCAAGAGGAGTGCGGCAAAGGGCTTGCGGTCGCTACCCGACGTGCCGGTGCCCGACGTGTCGGTGCCCGGCGTGCCGGTGCCCGGCGTGTTGGTGAAGAGTTCCTCGAATTGATCGGCGATAAGCAGGGTAAACGCACTATAACCCTTGCAAAAAGGAGGGGTTAAGCTAAAGGGGGGAGCGAGTATTTCTGGAACAAGAAGGATGGGGTATGCCGACGATGACGTGTGCCTTAGTGGAGCGCCTGCAAACGATCGTGGACCCGCGCCGCC
>SHZE01000017.1 GCA_009692435.1 Deltaproteobacteria bacterium
GTAGTAATCCCTTCGCTGAGATCGGGTCGATACGCACCTGGACCAAACACGGCTTTGCCTCCCTTGTTTGAATGTTGGGACCCAAACTATACGATACATGCTCCTCGAAGGCCATAATAAAACCCGGCAAAGATGCTATAGTCTCGGTTAACGACATTGCCTCCAGAGCTAAACCCGTTGATGATTGGACCGCATACCGCGGCGTCACCGGTGACGGTCACGGTTATATGACTGGCCTCGGCATTGAGTGCGGCGTTAATGATATTGGGGTTCGTTGTAGTGAAGTTAAAAAATGTTGCCGTCGGACGACTTGTTCTCACACCTATGTTTGTAACACCGACTGCTTGGACGAATACCCCTGGAATTGCTCCGGTTGTAACGCAGAAAGCTTGGGATATTGACGGCAGCAAACTAAACGCAGCAGTAGTCACAAGCAGAGTAAGTAGCTTTTTCATTGGTTTCTCCTTTAACTAAACTAAAGAGTTACGAATCTCAACGCTATTTCGCGAGGACTATATAGAGTGGCTAATTCATTGTTTTTCTCCTTTGTTGTCTAACGCTGGGCCTCAGCCGCGTCTGGAAGCACAGCCCGCTACGCCGTCTGATGCCACAGTGGCCGCGTCCGCTGGAGAGCGGTGTTGGGTAGCGGTCTACTCAATGAAGTCCGGATCAGGATCATACGGTGCTTTCATACCGGAATAGTCCACAGGATCGAACTGTTCGGTACGCGTAAAAGAGCTTCCATATCCAGCTATATGAGGCTCACTATGGCTCTTAATACTCAGTCCGCAATCCCCCAAAGCCTTACACGCAAAAGCTACGGGCAACATGCCCGCTCACGTTGCGCTCAAGTAGCCGCACGCAAAGGCAGTCGCTTTTCTAGAAACAGAGAACGTTTCACCGTCCGATTAACCCCCAAAAACCGCCCTGATGTCCCACTCGATAAAAACAGCCACCTGCATGTCTGGTCCATCAATCCGTAAACTCGCGGACCGTATCGGCACGATGGTATTCGTAAGTTGGTTGCTTGGAGGATGCCCATTTAGAAGTTCCGGCTGAAGCTGAAGTGCTGCTGGGTCTACAAGCCTTTGAGAACGGTGAGGAACTCCTCGGAGCGTTGGTAGCGTTCATCATGCGATAGGGTCGGCAGTCACATCGCGTCGCTCTCTCGTTGCTACCGGCCGGACACCAGGTTCAGTGCGGCGCGGCCCCCGCTATAAGCTGCACGGTTCCCGCTTGGCTCGTCAACTGCTCGGGCCGAAAGCCGATGTTGAATTTCCCTATCTTTCCGACTACCTTCGGGTTGTTCATTTTTTGGAAGATGGGGACAGGAGGAGAGAACACCGCTATGAATTATTTTCCCTTGACGACCGAACAACAAGAATGGAAAGAACGCGTGGCGGAGATCGCCGCGCGTGAGATCGGACCCCGCGCGGCGACCGCGGATCGCCTCGCCCAGTATCCGCGAGAGTCCTTGGAGGCGCTGCGCGCGGCCAACCTCTGGGCACTGCGCACCTCACGTGAATATGGCGGCCTTGGGGCCGACCTCGTCACCACCTGTCTGGTCGTCGAAGAGATCGCCAAGAAATGTCCGTCCACCGGCATGTGCTACAAGATGCACCTCGAAGCCACGGAGTTGGTGAACCGCATTCCGACGCCCTATCAAGTCGAACGTTTCGTGAAACCGCTGGCGCGTGGCGAGGTGTTCGCGACGATTGCCGGAGGCGAGACCGGTGGAGCAACCGGGAGTGACTGGCGACCGAATGCGATGGAGGTTTCGACTTGCCGTCAGGTGGACGGTGGGTTTCAGTTGGATCATGTACGGAAGTCCTACGTGACATCGGCGGGGCACGCCACGCATTATCTCCTCCTGAGTCGCCTCGAAGGGCGACCGACGCAAGAGATGCCGGATTTTCTCATGGTGGAACGTGAGCACATCGATTGGCAGGTCGTTGGCGAATGGAATGGGTTGGGGATGCGCGGCAATAGTAGTAATCCGATGGTGTTTACTGGGGTCGTTCCCGCGGAACACCGCTTGGGCATCGGGCATGAAGACGAGCCCGTGATTCCCAAATACATGATGCCATTGCTGATCCTCACTTATGGCGCGGCCTATCTCGGCATCGCCTCCGGGGCGTATGAACTGGCGTGTCAGGAAGCGACGACCCGGTTTCCCAGCGGGGCACGGCGGCTTGATGCACCTATCAATCAACGACGCTTCGCGGAGATGAGCGCGCAAATTGAAGCGGCCCGCGCCCTCTTGCACGCTGCGGCGGCGATGGCCGATAGCGGACGGGCGCGCTCCCCGGTCCCGTATGTGCAAGCCAAGGTGCTGTGCTCCGAAGCGGCGGTCCGAGTGACGCAGGATGTGATGACGATCTTCGGTGGAACGGCGTTCGCCGCGCGGCTCCCGTTTGAGCGCTATTTTCGCGACGCGCGGGCCGGGCTGGTCATGGGCATGGCGAACGATCAGGCGTATGAAATGATCGCGAATATGCTCTTCCCCAAGTCGTGAGGGCATACGGTGCCGTACCCGTTGGACTGGTTCCCACGAGCGCGCGGCTCGCGGACGCCGATGCGAGCAAGGAAAAGACTCTCCCGTTACCTCTTGCCGCCCGCGTGTAGCTCTGAAATAACGTTAGCCAGGTGATCGCGCAGAAGTCCGCGTGCCCGCAATTTCTCTTCATCGAACTCAAAATTATTTAAGGAGGGCCGATGCAATACGATCTCATTATTAAAAACGGCACGGTGATCGACGGATCTGGGATGCCACGCTTCCAGGCCGATGTCGGTATCGTCAACGGCAAGATCGCCACGATTGGCAAAATTCGTGAGCAAGCACGGGAGACGCTTGATGCCGAAGGGCATGTCGTCTCTCCGGGCTTCGTTGATGCGCATACTCATATGGATGCGCAGGTCTTCTGGGATCCCTTGGGCACCTGCTCCTGCTGGCACGGCATCACCAGCGTGGTGATGGGTAACTGTGGCTTCTCCCTGGCCCCGTGCAGCGAAAAAGACAAATTGATGGTCATACGCAATCTGGAGCGCGCCGAGGATATCTCACCCGAAGCGATGGAAGCGGGCATCAAGTGGAGTTGGACGACGTTTCCAGAATACCTTGACGCGGTGGATCGTCTGCCCAAAGGCATTAACTACTCCGCTTATATGGGCCATTCCGCGCTGCGCACCTACGTCATGGGGGAACGGGCGTTCACCGATGAGGCCACCCCGGACGATATGGAAGCGATGAAACGCGAGATGCGCAATGCGATTCGCGCTGGGGCCATGGGCTTCACCACGTCGCGCACACGCAATCACCAAACACCCGATGGCCAACCCGTCGCCAGCCGGTTAGCGACGTGGGACGAAGTCCGACAACTCGTCGGTGTCATGGGCGACTTGGGCGCGGGGATTTTCGAGATCGCCACTGAAGATACGGGTCTCGCTCCAGAGCGCATCCAAGAATTTCTCGGTCGATTAAAAGCCCTGGCCCTCGACACGAAGGTGCCCGTCACCTTCGGGATGTTTAGCAACCGCAAAGCGCCGGAATACTGGCGGCACTACTACGAGCTGGCGAACGAGACCGTTGCCGCCGGTGGCAAGATGTTCGTGCAAGCCCACAGCCGTGCCCTGAGCGTCCTGTTGTCCTTCGAGACAGTGACTCCGTTCGACAAGCTGCCGGTGTGGCGCGATATTCGTAAGCTCCCGCTCGCGGAACAAGAAGCCAAGCTGCGCGACCCCGAAATCCGTCGCCAACTGGTGGCCGCGTATTATGACACCCCACGCGACTCGCAACGCATTGTCGGAGCCGAGCCCCGGCCCACCAGCCCGAAATGGCTGCTAGTGATGGAGCATCCCAATCCGCCCCATCGCTCGATTGGCGAAATCGCGGCGGCGGAAAATAAGGACCCGATCGAGGTCTTCATTGACGCGGCGCTGGCCAAGAATCTGAAACAGTTCTTCTTGCAGCCGCTGGCGAACGAGCACGAAGGGTATGCCTTGGAGATGATCAAGCATCCGAATTCCGTGGTCACCTTCTCGGACTCCGGCGCGCACGTGTCGCAGATCATGGACTCGTCTCTCCAAACTCACATGTTTAGCCATTGGGTCCGCGAGAAGCAGGCGTTAACGTTGGAGACCGCGGTGCGGATGCTGAGCTTCGTTCCGGCTTCGTACTGGGGGCTGACGGGACGTGGGTTACTGAGTGAAGGGTGGAATGCGGATTGTGTCGTCTTCAATCCGGACACGATTTCGCCAGCCATGCCAGAACTGACGTATGACCTCCCGGCTGGCGCTCGTCGCTTGAAACAGAAAGCGACGGGCATCGCGGCCACCGTGGTCAATGGTCAGGTCGTGTTACGCAATAACGAACACACCGGCGCGTTGCCGGGTCAGTTGCTGCGTGGGCCGTTAGCGGGGAAATAAGGACCAACCAACAAGAGGGGCGTACGGATCGTACGCCCCCACCTCTTTCCTTCCGCGACAACGTGAGCAATACGCTACGCCGTTCCCCACTGTTCACGAAGGAATGACCCAACCCGTGTGATCGCCTGTCTGGCCTCGGGCAACATCGGGTGAAACGCATGCCAGACGTGAATCATGTCGTCCCAAATCTCCAACGTACTCGTGACGCCATCAGCTTTTGCTTTGGCGTCCAACTTAATTGAATCGTCGAGCAGGACCTCATCTCTTCCCACATGGATCAACAGTGGCGGAAGTGATCGGAGGTCCGCGAAGTTCGGTGAGGCATAAGGCTGTTTCGGGTCTTGCCCTTGGAGATAAAATCCAACCATCCGACCGATCCCGCTGGGGTTAATCATCGGGTCAGCCGCCGCGCGGGTTTTGTACGAGTCATTCGTACAGGTGAGGTCTACCCACGGGCTAATCGGTACGGCAGCCGCGGGCATGGGTAGCCCTTGATCTCGGGCCGAGACCAACGTCGCCATTGCTAATCCACCACCCGCGGAGTCACCCGCAATGGCGAGGGATTTTGGTGTGAACCCCTGATCGAGCAGCCACCGATAGGAAGCGACTCCGTCTTCGACCGCAGCGGGGAAGGGTGCTTCTGGCCCCATGCGGTAATCGATGAGCAACACTGCTGCTTGAGCTGCGCGGGATACCTCGCCCGCCAGCGACCGGTGCGTGTTGAGTGAGCCCATCACGTAACCGCCACCATGTAGATACAGGATCGCACGTCCTGCTTGAACGCCCGGCGCGCGCACCCATTCCGCCGCGCGACCGGCGACCGTCACGCTTTCGGTCTTCACATCGTCCGCGACCCTGAACGCGACTTTCTCCATCGCCTTGCGCATCTGTTCGAGCGGCGGCTCGACACCTGGGGGCAGCGCTTTCTCGCGGATGATGTTTTTCAGTTTGGTGATTTCTGCTCCAGCCATTGTTCAGTCCCTCCTTGCTAAAGTTTCTTATTGCGTCCTGCTTGGGGTATACCAAATCGGCGACGCCCAGGCACGTTCTTGGATCGTTGCCGGTACATGTTTAGGCAGATTGAGAGTGTTGCGCAACGCATCCCACGTACTCCACCGACAGACCGGGTTTTCGATCACCCGCGCATAATAGAAGGCGCGTTGTTCCGCCTTGAACGTGGGGTCGGTCCACACCGTGCTCAGTTCGACCGCGCCTTTGTCTTTCGTGATGCTGCAATCGTTCAGATTGACCGTCGCCGCATTATCCGGGCACCGGTGGGTGTGGGGGTCGGGCGTCAGTGTATCCGAACATGCGACATCAAAGACCTGCTCGTGCGATTCGCCGTCGGCCATCCAGCCTTTGATGATTTGCAGGCGTTGGAGCGGAGCACTTTCGGGGTCTTTCAGCGCCCACGCCACAAACCGTGGCGTTGTCACCGTTGCCGGTTTGACCGGGAGATCACTTCCCATGGGCACGCCACCGTCGTACCCTTGCTTGATCCACGATTTATTCTTGTGCAGCTTCTTCGGGTAATGCCAGCCACCAAAGAAACGGATTTTGATGCGCGTACCCGATGTGGCGAAGACTTCTTTCCGCTTAAACGCGTCGAAGATCGCTTCGCGGCTGTTCTCTTCGGCCCATACACCAGCTATGGCACCAGCGCTGAATCTTCCCGCGGGCTCGCCTGCGGCGGTTGGTTCAGGTCGTAAACGGACTGGGGCCGTGGCATCAAGCGCGCCGTGGGCACCGGGAAAATCCGTTTCTTCCGTGACACTGGCGCCAATGTGCGAGTCGGTGCTGCCGATGACCCCAAACTTGTAGGGGTTGGCTCCGATTTTCTCTTCGATCTCCAATCCTCGACGGTAAGCTTGTCGAGCATAACTGCCATCAAGTTTTCCAATGCGATCGGTGGCTAGGAGATGCTCGTATAACTCGAAGTTCGCCAGTTCATCAGTTGGTGAGAGCCCTGGATGAGTTTCGGATTGTCCCTTGATTTGGACGATCTCGTTGACCGGTTCATTGGCCATGCGTCGCTCGGCATAGGCGCGGGAGAGCGGTTGGCCGTCACTGTCCACCAGGTTGTACATCATGCCATTACTGACGTTAGCGTTGTGCGGAATCGCTAGCGCGTCGATCCCGTCCTTGCGACCATTTTCGAGAAAGGTCCACAGGTCTTCTGGTTTCTGTGAGTCGAACACTGAGAACGGTTTTGGTGGCACCTTCGAGCCGCGGAAAATCACATTGCGATGCAGATTTTGATTGTCGGGGAACGAGGTCCACTCATAACCAATGAACGTGGTGAATTTGCCCGGTTGGTACGCCCGTTCCGCGGCATCAATGATGATCCGCCAGTTCGACCGGAGCACTTGCTCATCCACAAACTCAGGAATCGGGGTATTGCCGCTAATGGTTTTGGCGAGTTCAAGGAACGTCTTGCTGCGTGTTGGTGGATCGGTGCTGGTGATTCCCGCCGCCCAGCGTGACTTGGAGAGCGGATTGTTCGCGTCCGTCAACATACGGATCATGCCCATGTACTCGGCATGGTCGGTCACACCGAGAAAGTCCAGCGGGGTCTTCGGTTGAATTTTCTTTCCGCCGTACTCGATGGGTTCACCCTTGGCATAGCGATAGGCGTCGTCCGGCGTGGTTCGTGTGCCAATGGTAAAGGCGTCAAACGACAACATGGTGTGTAGGTGCAGGTCGCCGAAGTAGGCATTGCGGAGCGGGTTCTTCTGGGGGGTGTTCTGGCCTTGCGCGTGAGCGAGAGCACTCAGCGAAATGAGGCCCAGTGATGTGAAGAGGTATATCGCGAAGCGTCTTTTCATCTTTCCCTCCTGCGTGCCCATCAGAAAAAGGCGGCCACACGTTGCATTACCCAGAAGGCCGACACCGCACCTATGCCATAAGCTGCCGCGGTCCGCCACCTCTGTGGGGAGATGAATTCTCCCTTGTGAAGAGCGGCAGCAGTGATCAGTAATCCGCTGATAAACAGCATCTGTCCGATCTCAACCCCAACATTGAATAGCATCAGCGCCAGTGGAATGTCCGTGGATGGCAATCCCACCTCCGTCAGTGCGCCCGCGAAGCCGAAGCCGTGTAATAATCCGAAACTAAAGGCGACGCCCCACGGAGACCGTGTGGTCAGGCTATTTTCCGGTGGGCGCTGTTTTGCGAGTTCGACAGCAAGAAACAAGATGGAAAGTGCGATGACCGCCTCGACCGGAGCTTGGGGAACGTGGACGAAGCCGAGCGTGGCCACTCCTAACGTGAGGCTATGAGCAACCGTGAACGCGGTGATCGTTTTGAGAAGTACCCAGCGCCCGTGGACCAGCAAGAAAAGTCCAAGAACAAACAATAGGTGATCCACGCCTCCGAGAATGTGCTCAATGCCAAGCGTAGCGTAGCTCTGGGCAATCTCCCACCGAGCCGGTGCCCCACGCACGATGAAGTACGGGGCGTTCGCCCGTACGATGTGGGTTTCCGTGCCTCCCTCTAGAAATGAGATGCGCACGAGTACGTCGGTGATCGTTCCGGATAATCCTTCAATTCTCATTGGCTTGCCGATCAGCGCGGCGTTCGCGCATACGCAAGCCCAGCTTTCAATGACTGACCCAGCGACCGTAGCGACAGATCGTGTTGTCATTGTGTGGCATTCCGTGGGGAACCGCGGCGTTAAGGCGAGGACTTGGTTCCCCACGGCGGGCCGACGCCAAATAATATCGTACCTGCCGGGCGCACGTTCCGTGAGTTGGAGATAGGCCGGGCGCGATTCGTGGGCGAGGGGAGTGAGAGGCCAGAGCCAGAATATCATGCCGAGCAGAACGGCCGAGTAGTCCGTCGTGGCGCGGGGGCATGGGCAAATCTTGGGTTGCCGCCCGCGCGGAAATAATGGGCTCGTACGACTTCTCTCGCCAAGGGAGATCGGTAAGGTGGTTTTCCTCACCGTGCCGTACCTTGGGTGAGCGCGCCTTGTGGTGTATTCGGAGCCTGGTCAATAATAATCGTGTAACGGTCGCGCAGTCGGCGATAGGCTGCTTCGTTCGCTTCACGGCGTTGATGCGCAATGAGATCGTCTCGCACTTGCGCGTGGACGGCCGTGAAGAGCGGCATTGTCGGTTCGGTCCGTTCCGCAATGCGCACCAGATGGAGTCCGTAGCCTGATTCAAGAGGGCCGAGCCATTCACCGGTGGGAGAGGCGAAGAGACGATCCGCGAATGCGTGTCCAAATTCTCGTGCAATCTCCGCCTGAGTCCGCTGTTGGTAGTCGGAGTGCAACATGAAGCGGTCCCCACGCGCCGGTGCCCGTCGTGGTGGAGGTTGCTCCGTCCGCAATGCGAGGAGGGTACGTTCGGCATCTCGTTGTATCCGCTCACGACGTTCGTCGGGATTAAAATAGATGTGGGTGAACGACAGCTTTGCTGGTCCTTGATACTGTTCGCTGTGTGCGGCAAAGAAGGATCGTAGGTCTTCCTCACTGGGGGCGCTCAAGGTGGCGACATCAGCAACGAGAAACTCTACCTTTTGCGCCAAGCGGCGACGCACAATAGTATCGTCGCGGTCGAGCTCCAGTGCCTTGGCTTCGCGGTAGAACACTTCTTCACGGATATGTTGATCGATCAGCCACTGTCGCTCTTGCGCGGTTGGTGGCCGTTGCCACTGCTGTTGCCATTGTTCCTGGAGTGCAGCGACCATGTCGGCGGTCACGGTAATTGTGTCGCTGGTGGGTTCAGTCGCGCGAGGAACGCACATATAAAGGACGAAGATGAGCGCCCCAAGAGCGAGAAAGTGCACGAGTGGTTCATGCAGGAGATTCGAAGGTCCAGGTTGGCGACTGTCCAAAGTTTCACGTCCAAGGTCAAAGCAGTTCAGAGGCCAGGTTTCAAGTTTTCTTTTTCTACTTTTGCCTTTTGCCCTTTGCCTTTTTTCTGGTCTCCTACCGACCTGTGAACTTCGGGGTGCGTTTTTGTTCAAACGCGGCCAATCCTTCCTGCATATCTTCTGATGCCGCGTGCAGATTAAACGCCAGCAGCTCGAGTCTGAGCGCCGTGTCTTGGGGCTGATTGAGCCCGTCGTCCACTAATTGTTTCATACGCGCGAGGCCGAGGGGGCTTTTGTTGGCTAACTTGGCGACGAACCGTTCGACCGCGGCCGTGAGTTCACCATCAGGCACCACTTCGTTGACTAATCCCATCGCCATCATCTCGCGAGCGGTGAGGAACTCACCGGTGAACATCAATGCCTTCGCGCGCGTCGGACCAATTTTACGCGGGAGTCGCACGGAACTCCCTCCACCGGGAATCAAGCCGAAGTTCGCATGCGCGTCGCCGATTTTAGCGCTCTCGGCGGCGATGACGATGTCGCAGCACAGCACCAACTCAATCCCGCCCGCCAATGCCATCCCGTTGACCGCGGCGATCACCGGGCGCGGAAATTGTTCTAACCGTGTGAGGACGCGCCATAGGTCACCGACGAAGCGTTGCAATGCGTGTGGGTCGCCTCCGCTCGATTCGCGGATAAACTTCAGGTCCGCACCCGCGCTGAAGGCTCTGCCATTCCCGGTGACGACGACCGCGTATACTTCCGGATGACGTTCAATTTCATCAAGCGCGGCATTGATGCCAGCGCCGATCCCAGGGGTCAATGAATTTAATGCGGTTGGGCGGTTGAGCGTGATCCACGCCGCCGCGCCGCGAATATCAAGTTTCACGACCTGTTCTTCCATGATGGGGCTCCTTTCAAGGGGCAAATCAAAAGGCAAGAATCAAAGGGCAAAAGGCAAAAATCGGAGATGCCAAATCTGAAAGCCCAGAACTTCCTCCCACGGAAGTCAGAGTCTACCGGGTATGAGCTGAGATTGATCGACGGGAGAGCCGGAGATTTGACATCAAGAATTTGCCAGGGACGAAAGCGGTAGCGGTTTCTCATCTCCTGAGAATTGCCGCAATACAAGGGGAAGCAGAGTTGTGTCCCCCAAAACATCATCGGTGCGAATGTGGGGTGTTTGCCGGGGAATGAGTTCCCCGGCATGAGCTTAGACTACCGTCGTGATCGCTTTGACGAGATGCGCTTTGGGAACCGCGCCGACGATTTGCTGTTGCACGGCGCCGTCCTTGAACAGGATCAAGTTGGGGATACCACGGATCCCGTACTGCGCTGGAGTGCGGGGATTCTCGTCCACGTTCATTTTGACGATCTTGAGCTTACCAGCATATTCGGTCGCCAGTTCATCAACGATTGGGGCAATTGCCTTGCACGGGCCACACCATGGGGCCCAAAAATCGATGAGGACCGGGAGTGGTGATTTGAGGACTTCACTATCAAAAGTTGCATCGGACACTGCGCTAATGTTCTCCGCCATCTGGGACCTCCTTCTCGTGAATGCTGCGCTGTCTGGATAGCAAAAAGACTCGGTCGAACATAGGGGGGAAGTCTGCTCCGCTAGCGCGTGGCGTATGGCTCGCTCCCTTCGGTCGCTTTATGGCGGGAGTTCCCTACCATACGCCATAGAGTGAGCGTAGCGAACGAGCCATACGCCATACGCGAAAACGCGACCGTTACTCCCCACTCAGTTCCTGCGCGATGTACGGGGCGGATTCAATCAGTACATCTTGTAAGACATCTCGCAGCGGTCGGCTGGGTTCTTCGAGCTTGGTGACCAGGAGTGAGAGGACCGCGAAATAGCGCTCTTTCGTTCCTAGACTCATCCCGCCGAGGCGAGTCTGCATTGCTTTCTGAAATCGCTTGTGGGTTGTGATAATCTGCTTATCGAGGTCCTGCGAAATCAACTCTGTCGTATCCATATCGATCTCCTTGTGTGATGGTCAGACAGGGCCATGTCGAGCCCTACCTTAAAGAGAGCATAAAGAAGCGTCAAATGAATATCGAATGAGTACGTGCCATGCTCTGGAGCATCGACAAGAGTCCCCCGGGCGAGGGACTCGGCCATGAACACGACAAAGAATGCTGTGCGAACAATCCAAGTCAAGGTAAAACCCAACGCAAGGGTCAGTTCACTGGAGGAGGCCACTAACGGTGGGATTTGGCGGGCCCAGATCAAGTCACCGCCGGTGGATGGCAAGGCGAATGAGGAGCTGGTTGCCTTGGTCGCGAGGCACTTCGCGTGTCGGAAGTCCGCGGTTTCCATCAAGCGCGGCGCATCCGGGCGCGTGAAGCTCGTTCAAATCGAAGGCGTCTCAGACAGGGCGACTTGAGGAGGCTTCTGGCTCTTATACGCCATTTCTCCCGTCGCCTGCTCTTCGATGTCTTTTCCGGGTCCCCACAATCCAGGTTTTCGCCCCTTCGCCCCCTTGACAGTCGGGAGGTCTGCCTTTAGGGGGGAGTGCTCATGCGTGTATTACTCACTGGAGCAACGGGGTTTGTCGGTGGCGCGGTTTTGCGCGCGCTGGTACAGGCGGGACACGAGGTGCGGGTCTTGGTCCGCGCGGAAGCGGATCGTTCCAACCTTCGGGACGTCCCCGTGGAAATCTACCACGGCGATATCCGCGACCGTGACGCGGTGATGCGTGCGACGACGGGGTGTCAGCATGTGTATCATGTGGCGGCACTCTATAAGTTGTGGGTCCGTCGCAAAGCGGAGATGTACGCTTGCAATGTCACTGGAACCGAAAACATCTTGACCGCGGCGCGCGAACAGCATGTCGAGAAAGTGATCTACACTAGCTCGGTGGCGACACTGGGTATTCCCAAAGATGGCACCCCAGGCACGGAAACGACGCCGGTGGCCCTGTCCGATATGATCGGCCATTACAAACGGAGCAAATTCCTGGCTGAACAAATTGTGCTGCGCGCTGTCCAAGAAGGACTTCCGGTCGTGATCGTGAATCCGAGTACCCCGGTAGGGGCCAGGGATTTGAAGCCGACTCCGACCGGGAAGATGATCGTGGACTTTCTCAATGGAAAGATGCGTGGCTTCGTCGATACTGGGCTCAACGTGGTTGATGTGGATGATGTCGCGGCGGGGCATCTGCTGGCGGCGGAAAAGGGTCGCGGCGGCGAAAAATATATCCTGGGAAACGCCAATCTTACCCTTCAACAAATTCTCACCATCTTGTCTGAACTGACCAATTTTCCCGCGCCACGCTTTCGCGTGCCGTATGCCCTAGCGCTGTCGGCCGCATACGCTGATGCCGCGCTTGCTCGTTTGTGGCCTTGGCGCGAACCCTTTGTCCCTCCGGTCGGCGTAAAGCTGAGTAAGAAGAAAATGTTCTTCGACGCAACCAAAGCGGTGCGTGACCTTGAGCTGCCACAAACACCAGTGCGAGAGGCGTTGCGCAAGGCGGTCGTTTGGTATGCCGAGCACGGGTACGTGAAGGGGCTCTGAGGGGAAGGGTGGTGGTTGCTGGCGTACTGCTCGGTCTCATGTCGGTGATGATCTGGCTCGGGATATGGCTGCACCCCGCATGTCCGTGGGACTTTCAGCCCGTGGGCGATGATGAGCCGATCCCACCGCCACCGAGCGTATGGCCGGCTGTCTGCATCCTCGTCCCCGCGCGCAACGAACGTGAGTCGTTACCTCGGACGCTGCCCGCGCTGTTGCAACAAGATTATCCCGGTCCTTTCATGGTCGTTGTGGTTGATGATCGCTCGCGGGATGGCACTGCTGAGATTGCTCGCGCGCTTGCGCGTGAGGCTGGTGCTGGTGACCGTCTCCATGTGCTCGCGGGGAAAGACCTTCCCACGGGATGGGTCGGTAAGGTCTGGGCGCTCGAACAAGGGGCAACGTTTGCCCTGGCCAAGCAACGCCCGAAGTATTTGTTGCTGACGGACGCCGACATTCGGCATGCGGCAGGTTCTCTGCGTCGGCTGGTGTCGGAAAGCGAACATCGACAACTTGCCCTCAATAGCCGAATGGCGCGGTTGCGCTGTGTGTCACGAGCTGAGCTCTTGCTGGTCCCTCCTTTCGTGTTCTTTTTCAACCTGCTGTATCCCATGCGGCAGGTGAATAATCTCCACAGTCGCGTCGCCGCGGCCGCTGGCGGATGTGTGTTGTTGGCGACCCAGGCCCTCCTGCGCGCTGGCGGCTTCGCGAGCATCCGGGACCGCATCATTGATGATGTGAGCCTCGCGCGGCAGATCAAGGCACAGGGGGTGTCGTTACAACTTGCCGTGAGTCGCACCGAAGTGGAGAGCTTGCGGGTGTATGATTCAGTCGAATCCCTGTGGATCATGGTGCGCCGCACCGCCTTCACCGAACTCCGCTATTCGTGGGTCCGCTTGGTTGGGGCGGTGCTCGGGTTGCTGCTGATGTTTTTCGTTCCGCCGCTCTGGCTGATGATGGGACTGGTCTGGAGTATGATGGACGCGAGTGGTGGTCTTGCGACGGGGTCATCAACCTCCGCGGTGTTGGTGTTGACGGGCCTTGGCGCGTGGATGCTCATGGCGCGTGTGTACCAGCCCGCCGTCCGATTTTTTGGCCTTTCCCTGAACTGGGTATGGACGTTGCCCATCGCTGGCCTCTTGTATGGCGCGATGACGGTTGATTCCGCGCTCCGGTACGTCACCGGCATGCGTATTGGCTGGCGTGACCGCTGAGGAAGAGGACCTCCTGTTATGTCTGACCATCCGAAGACGGACGATGCGCCCATTGCCATTTTTACCGCATTAGCGTGGGAGAGCGCGGCGGTGCGGTCCGTGTTGCGGCACGTACGTCGGGAGCACGAACGTGTCTGGCGTGGACGTGCTGGAGATCGCGAGGTGGTGGTTGTGACCGGGGGGATCGGCCCGCGACGGACACAACGCACCATGGAGCAATTTACCGACGCCCCATTTTCCGCGATCTTTTCGATAGGATGCGCCGGAGCGTTGGTGTCGGGACTCACGACGGGGCAACTCGTGCTAGCCACTGAGGTGTCCATGCACGCGATGAATGAAGAGATGCACGCTGACGAGACGAACCTTCAGCGCTTCCCGGTTGATCCTCAATTGCTCTCTTATCTGAGAACCGCGGCCGCGAAAGCGGGAGTGTCGACGTCTGACGGGTCGTTGTTTACGAGTCCAAAGGTGCTGTTCACTCCTGAAGAGAAAGTGCAACGTGGACGCGAGACCGGAGCTATTGCCGTGGAGATGGAGAGCGGCGTCCATGCCGCCTTTGCTGCTCGGCGTGGATTACCGTTTCTTGTCCTGCGCGTCATTCTTGACGGGGTTGATATGCGATTACCGATGGTGCGGGGCCTCACGACCTCGGACGGCGATGTGCGGGCCTTCAAAGCCGCGTTGCACGTGGTGACGCACCCACATCATCTGCCGGCGTTGTTGGCGCTCAACCGCAGTCGGGCTGCGGCTGCTCAGGCCGTAGCGCGCCTCTGCTCCACACTGTTCGCGCTATTGCCTTCAGGGGAAAAAGAATAGGCACAAAGGCGATTCAAGTTTATTGTTGATTCTCCGATAGATTAAGCAAGGCGCGGGATGGGACAGTGCCACGGAGAGTGCAATAGGCACTGACACTTCCTCCTTCTTCTTGCTCTCCTCTGAACAAGTTCCGGTTCCTGTCCTGCGCCACTTCTTTTGCCTCTCGCCTGTGACAACCTCCCCCGAAGAGTCTCCCCCGTAAATCCCGAACGACGCTACTACCTTTGTCCTGGTGATCGGGGAGCCCCCTGTTGCGCCTCCAGTTGTTTCTGCAATGTGTAGGCGGGGCGCGCTTCTTCCCGTTTCCCAGCAATGAGATAGAGTCGCACGGCTTGTTTGAGTGAGGCGAGCGCCTGTTCCCGTTGCCCTTGCGCGTTGTACGCGACGCCTAAGCCGTAATGCGCGGCGGGATCTTTCGGGTTGAGCCGCAAGACTTCTTGGAATTCTTGCATTGCTTGGGCGTGCTGCCCTTGGGTGCTGTAGATCGTTGCTAAGCGGATGTGAGGAACGCTATTGTTGGCGTCGAGCTTCAATGACTCTTTGTACGCGGAGAGGGCTTCATCGAATTGTTTGCGTTGCTCGAATTCTTGTCCAACCTCAAAATGTGTCGAGGCGGAGGCTGGATTGTATGTCAGGGCTTGTTGAAAGGCGCGCAGGGCTTCATCCGATTGATGATTGAGCCGAAACATGACGCCTTGGCGTACGTAATACCCTTCAAGGGCGTGTTTGGCTTCCGCCATATCGGGCTGTAACCGGAGGGCAGCTTGATACAATTTCAGGGCATTTTCAGTTGATCCCAGACGGTCACTCACGACCCCTAACCGATAGTGGGCGGCAGCGTGAGTGGGCTCCCGTTTAATGAGCTCAGAGTAGGCGGAAAACGCTTCGCTCCAGTGTTGTTCTTGTTCGTAGACCTGTCCCTGCTGAAAGAGTTCGCTGTCCGCGTGAACGGGCGCGGAGAGGGATACACAAAGAGTGAGGAGTGCGATCGAGTGACTGAGCGGCAGCGTTTTCATGGAAACCTCCACAAGATAAATCTTTTCGTACCAACACCCCGGGAGCGGAATTGTTGCTGATGGGAGGGGGTACGAGGATGCCACGGTAGCGGTGGAGGGTGGGCGTATGCAACCCCATTCTCGGCGGGGCTCTAGGCGATATAGTGCTTGTCGGGTAAGATCGGCCCACTGATTCTTCCCTTGGTGGGGGGACGGAGGGCATCATGGCCTCGTGTGACCATTTATGTACTGTCGAAGAGCAACTGCGCGAGCTATTGGTTGTGGTCAACGACCACCTGAAGCTCCACGAACCTGACGAAGACGCCTACGGGTCACTCTTGGCGATTGCCTTTCACGTCAATGAGGCCCTGCATGAGTTAGGCTATTTGCTTGATCAAGCGGATGAGGCGGAGTCCGTGAACTCGCCGAAAGAGGTTGGACACTAATGGAGTCGCACTCGTCTGATGATGCGAAGAAAATGCCCCGACTGCTGACCGCGAAGAATGGCTTCGTGCTGCACATCTCCCCGTATATAGGCGTGACGAAAGTCACTTTGGCCAAAACCGCTGGTCCACACCTCGTGTACGGCATCTCTCATACGTATCCAGAGCGGATACCAATGATGCTGAGCAACTAACGTCGTCGCGCTCTACTGTTCGCTTTTCGTCGTGAGCTCGATGGGAGAACAGTGAGGCCTGCGTCCTTCCGTTTCCGCGAATACCGATGCGCTCTTTTACAGTCCGCCACGGGGCGTCGCACGTGACACCCCGTCCGGTAACCCGGCCCCCTCCCCCAGGAGGCTTCCTCCCCCCTCTGCGGTCCAACGCTCCGCCTCCATC
This sequence comes from Deltaproteobacteria bacterium, assembly GCA_009692435.1. Lineage (GTDB taxonomy): Bacteria > Desulfobacterota > Binatia > Bin18 > Bin18 > JABFSC01. The sequence goes on from SHZE01000017.1 coordinate 16,628, forward strand.
CTCTTCAAAGAAAGTGGCCTGTCTATTCGATGCGGGTGCTTACGAACATCCGCTTGTGGCCCCGCAATTCAGGCATTTGTAACAGGCCCCATTGCGGATCATGATTGAACCACAGTCCGCGCAACTCGGAGCATCCGATTGTGATTGCCATGTCATATTGGGGGAAGCCGTACTCTGAGCCGCGGGAGAAACTGACCGCAGGGAATCCCCGTGGGAGGGGTGGGGACCAGTGACGAGAGCCGTGGTGGATGCCGTGGCTCCTTTCGTTGATCCGTTGAGCGGAGCCCTGGCCTTCTCTTGTTGTCCAAGAGTGTACGCGTGCTCAACTGTACCCCGTGCGGATTCCCTGTGGTCCGGTTGCTCCTCGTGGCTCACTTCTTGTCGCTGGTCTTTGGTAAGAAAGCGAGTGCCGAGGAAACGAAAAATATAATCCGTGAGGGATTTGGCATACGGAATGTCAGGGTTCTGTGTGAATCCCGATGGCTCGAAACGCACATGGCCAAATTTGCTGACGAGCGCTTCCAGCGGCACTCCATATTGGAGCGCTAACGACGTGAGCGTGGCAATGGTGTCCATCAGTCCGGAAATCGTACTGCCCTCTTTCGCCATCTTAATGAAAATCTCACCTGGTGTGTCGTCTTCGTAAAAGCCGACATGGATGTACCCTTCATGTCCGGCGATGTCGAACTTATGGCAGATCGCTTGCCGATCCATGGGGAGTCGTCGACGGGTCGGCTCTGGGTCAGAGATCGCCACTGGCACCGGTTGCGGGAGGGCTTTCTTTTCGCCAGTCGCGAGAGGTTGGACTCGTTTGCATCCGTCACGATAAATCGCGACGGCTTTCAGACCTAACCGCCAGGACTCCATGTACGCTTCGTTGATGTCCACCGCGGTGGCTTCGGTGGGCATGTTGATGGTTTTCGAAATCGCGCCGGACAGGAAGGGCTGGACCGCGCCCATCATCCGTACGTGCCCAAGATAGTGAATGGTGCGTACTCCGCGGTTTGGTTTGAAGGCGCAATCGAAAACCGCCAAGTGTTCGTCGCGCAGGAGCGGAGCGCCTTCGATGGTTTCGTGTTCGTCAATGTACTCGATAATCGCCTGAATCTCTTTGTTGTCGTAGCCCAACCGCCGGAGTGCGCGCGGGACGGTGTGGTTGACGATTTTGAGCATTCCGCCACCGACTAACCGCTTGTATTTGACCAAGGCGATGTCGGGCTCGACGCCCGTCGTGTCACAGTCCATCATAAAAGCGATAGTTCCCGTGGGGGCCAGCACGGTGGCCTGTGAATTGCGGTAGCCGGCCTTGCGACCGAGGGCGAGTGCCTCGTCCCAGGATTTACGAGCGTCGGACAGGAGATCAAGCGGGACGAGCGAGGGATCAAGCTTGTAGGCATACGAGCGATGTTTGTCGATCACGTCGAGCATCGGCTCTCGGTTCACGGCGTAGCCTGAAAACGGCGCCATCTGTTCCGCGATACGGGCGGATTGCAGATACGCTTCCCCCGTCATCAGCGCGGTAATCGCGCCAGCATACTGACGACCAGCTTCGGAATCGTACGGAAGGCCAAGCGACATCAAGAGCGCCCCAAGATTCGCGTAGCCCAGTCCCAGTTGTCGGAACGCTCTCGCGTTGGCGGTGATTTCCTCCGTTGGATAGGTGGAATTATCAACGAGGATGTCTTGGGCGGTGATGCTGATGTCGACCGCGTGCTTAAAGGCGGCGGTGTCAAACCCACTGTCGTCCCTCATGAACTTCATGAGGTTCAGCGAAGCCAAATTGCACGCGCTATTGTCGAGATGCATGTACTCGGAACACGGGTTAGAGGCATTAATGCGGTCGGTATGCGGGCAGGTATGCCAGGTGTTGATCGTGGTATCGAACTGCATGCCTGGGTCGCCGCACTGCCACGTCGCCTCGCACATTTTTTGCAGCAGGTCGCGCGCGCGAAACGTCTCGCAGATTTCACCAGTAGTGATATACCGTGTTGACCACGAGCGGTCGTCATTGACCGCGTTCATGAACTCGTCCGTGACGCGGACGGAATTGTTGGCGTTTTGGAAGAAGACGGAGTTGTACGCCGCTCCGTCAATGGACCCGTCGTACCCGGCGTCGATGAGGGTCCACGCTTTCTTCTCTTCGTCGGCTTTGCATTGGATGAATTCCCCGATATCGGGGTGATCGACATTCAGCACGACCATCTTCGCGGCGCGCCGGGTTTTGCCGCCGGACTTAATGACTCCCGCTGATGCGTCCGCGGCGCGCATGAACGAGACCGGCCCTGATGCGGTGCCGCCTCCGGCCAAGCGCTCCTTGGACGAACGAATCCTCGACAGGTTGACGCCGGAGCCGGAGCCGCCCTTAAAGATCACGCCTTCCTTACGGTACCAGTCAAGGATCGAATCCATTTTGTCGTCCACGGACAGGATGAAACACGCTGAGCACTGCGGGTGAGGCTCAACCCCGACATTGAACCAGACAGGGCTGTTGAAAGCGAGTTTCTGGTAGAGCAGCAGATAGGTGAGCTCTTCGGAGAAAATGCTTGCATCGTCTTCGGTGGTGAAGTACCCGTCCTTGCGGCCCCACGTGGTGACGGTATCGACGACTCTGCCGATCAACTGCTTGACACTATGTTCCCGGTACGGGGTGCCAAGCTGACCGCGAAAATATTTTGAGACGACGACATTGGTGGCGAGTTGAGACCAGGGTTTGGGAATTTCCACATCCTGTTGTTCGAAAACCGTCTCCCCTTTTTCCCCGGAGATGAGCGCGTTCCGTTTCTCCCACTCCACTTCGCCGTATGGATGCACCCCGGCACGGGTGAAATACCGCGTCATGGTGAGGCCGCGCCGGGTGGTCAAGGGCCGCTCGTCAACTCGTGCGCCGTGTTCTGGTTGGGTGGTGTCCATAGTCACTTTCTTCCGCGGTTTTTCCGCCATAGCCCCGCCTCCTCTTCTCATTTTTGGGTGGACACGATGGTTCGTGCGATTCGTGTGGAGCCACTCACTACCACAATATGTGGTATTGTCAAGTTAAAAATGACCCTATGACTGGTAGTCTGAATTTGCTGGCTTTTTTTGGAAAAATTTTCCGCGTATGATACCTACCATATGGCTACCGGAAAAAAACCCGCGTCTTGGATTCCCGCCAATGCCATTTTAACGACGTTGTTGCCGCGGTTCGCGACGCCTCAGCGGTGGAACGAATATCGGGTGTGGGAGGTCTGGGAAGTGGTCGTTGGCGAGGCCCTTGCGCGGAAAGCGTGCCCGACGGCGATTCGCAATGGAACACTCTTTGTGATGGTTTCGAATTCGACGCTGATCCAAGAATTGCAATTCGCGAAAGCCACCTTGCGCGATCGACTCAATCGCAAACTTGAGGCCTCGGTCGTGCGCGATATTCGCTTTGTCATCGGACGGGTCAGTGAGCGGACGCTGCGTCTGAGTAGCCCCCCCCAGCGACCGCTTCCGGCGTATACTGAAATGACGATGCCGCCGTTGAGCCGTCCTGACCTCGAAGCGGCATTGCGGAGTCTCATGGAAGCACGACGAAAACGGCTACTCGAGAAAGGAGAACGTGGTGGCGGAGTCACTGTCAGAGAGTCCGGCGAAACGCTATAGTCGGCTCTTTCGGAAGGCCGGAGTGTTTCTCGCCAAAGCGCGGTTCGAACAGGCGCTGGTGACCTTACGCGAGGGGGAGGCATTCGCCCTCGCATTGGGGGATACCGAAAAACTGGCGCTGTTTCGCGAGGAAATACTGCGGTGTGAACAGCGGCGAAGTGAAGGGCCCGCAAGCGAGGAATCCTAGTATCGTCTCTCGTCTCACTGTCATCGGCGCTGGCGCTAGGCGCTTTTCCTCCAAACGGGGGCGTCGGTAAGGAAACGCAATGGCCGCACGAATTGTTCCACGACTCCATAACGAACGCGCCCTGTGGCGAAGTGGCTTACGCTTGGTGGCTGGTGTCGATGAAGTCGGCATGGGACCCTTGGCTGGGCCAGTGGTGGCCGCGGCCGTGATTTTTCTTCCACACCACGAGGACGACGACTCGCTCCCCACGTCATTGCCACAAGCCGTGCGCGACTCCAAGATGCTCACCCTCAAAGCACGTGAACGACTTGAACCGCAAATCCGCCATGCCGCGATAGGTGTTGGGATTGGGATGGTTGAGGTCGAGGAGATTGATCGTATCAACATCTATCAGGCTGGGCTCAAAGCCATGCGGCTCGCACTCGATAACCTTCCCGTCTTTCCTGAGCATGTCTTGGTCGATGGCCGCTCCTTGAAAAACCTGCCCTGTCCTTGTTCCGTGTTCATCAAAGGCGACCGTGATGTGTATTCCATCGCGGCGGCATCTATTATCGCCAAAGTGTACCGTGATCGTCTGATGATCGACCTCGATCACCGGTATCCCGAATACGGCTTTGCTCGGCATATGGGCTATGGCACGGTCGCCCACCGTGACGCACTCCGACGCCTTGGTCCCACCCCCGCGCATCGACGGTCATTTCGCTTGCTGTAACGCGCCATCTTGATTTTCCTTACGGCCCTTCCTCTGTAAACCTTTGAGTGCGGCGAATTCCAGCTTGGGGGGCTGTGCACGCCACGCTGGGATTCCCGCTGCTCATCCCAGCCTACCGTGCTGGTTTTCGCTGAACGCTGACGGCTGAACGCTTCCCTCCTATTTTTTCACTCCAGCCCCCAATGCCAAACTCTTCTTGAGAACGCTATACTGCACGCTGGAGAGGAGGATGCGTATGTCCATTGAGGTACAGATGCCCCGCCTGAGCGACACGATGGAGGAAGGAAAGATCCTCAAGTGGCTCAAAAAGGTGGGCGACAAAATCGAAGTCGGCGACATCATCGCGGAAGTCGAAACCGATAAGGCGGACATGGAGATGGAAGCGCTTGACGCAGGGGTCCTGAGCGAGATTCGCGTGCAAGAGGGCGAGAGCGTGGCCGTGGGAGCGGTGATCGCCGTCTTAGGCGAAGCTGGCGCGGGAGTCGCGGCCTCCGAACCGCGGAAGGTGGAAACGCCAAAACCCCCGGTCGTTGCACCACCACCAGCAGCACCCGTCACACCAGCGGAACGGGTTCCCGTCGAAATCGCCGCCGCGCCAGCTCCGCCGCCCAAAGTACGCGAGTCGCGCGAGTCGCGCGAGTCGCGTCCGCGTCGTGAAGGAGCGGAATCGGTAGCCCCAGTATCAGCGGAGCGGGTGTCCGCCTCTCCGGTCGTGAGGCAGATGGCGGAAGAGCATCACATTGACCTGCGGCAGGTGCGTGGCAGTGGCCCAGGTGGACGAATCATCAAGCAGGATGTTGAGGTGCTGCTGGCGCAGTCGTCACCGCCGACCGCACGAGCACGGATTTCATCAGCGACATCCGCGCCGGTCAGTGCTCCCGCCTCAGCGCTCGTGGGAAGAAAAGAAACGTTTTCACGGATGCGGGCCACGATCGCGAAACGCTTGACCGAGAGCATGCGTGATACTCCGCATTTCTATGTCACGTGCGAAATCGATATGTCGGAAGCGGTCCGGTTGCGGAGCGCGCTCAAGACCAGCGACCGAGTCACGACCGATGTGACGTATACGCACTTCCTGATCAAATCGGTGGCGATCGCACTAGAGCGGCATCCCCGTCTGAACGCCTCGTATGTCGAGGATGGTCGCGAATACAAGGCCGACATCAACATCGGTCTTGCCGTGGCACTGAACGATGGGTTGATTGTTCCAGTGTTGCATCACTGCAACACATTGTCACTGCTCGATATCGCGGCGCACGCCACCGCGTTAGTGGAACGGGCACGGGCCGGAAAGCCGAGTGGGGATGACCTTTCAGGCGGCACATTCACCATCTCCAATATGGGGATGCTCCCGATTGAACATTTTACCGCGATTATTAACCCGCCACAGGGCGCGATTCTGGCGACCGGTGCGATCAAGGAACGCGCGGTCGTGCGGAACGGGCAACTGGCTGTCGCTCATACGATGATGGCGACCTTGTCGTGTGACCATCGCATTCTCGACGGAGTAACCGGTGGCCAATTTCTCGCGGAATTAAAGACGCTCTTGGAGAATCCCGTCGGACTGATGGTGTAGAGGAGAACATGGAACGATACGATCTGGTGGTGATTGGTGCTGGCCCTGGCGGCTATGTCGCGGCGATTCGGGCCGCCCAGCTTGGGCTTAAGGTCGCGGTGGTCGAGAAAGACCGTCCGGGTGGAGTGTGTCTCAATTGGGGGTGTATTCCCTCGAAAGCGTTACTGACCTCGGCGGAACTCTATGAGAGTCTGAAGGAGAGTGAACGCCACGGGATCAAGGTCCCCGGCTTGTCCTTTGATTATGCCCAGGTCATCAAGCGCTCACGTGAGGTAGCGGATCGCCTGGCCAAAGGCGTCGAATTTTTGCTCAAGAAGAATCGCGTCCCGCTCATTGCTGGCACCGGTCGGCTTGAAAATAAGAACCGCGTGGTGATCGACACTCCTGGCAAGGGCTCGCAACAGGTCGAGGCTGACCGTATCCTTATCGCGACGGGTTCAAAAGAACGAACGTTGCCAGGGTTGGAAGTGGACGGTAAACAAATTCTCACGAGTTACGAAGCGCTGGTCGATACGGAGATGCCAGACGCCATGCTGATTATCGGTGGTGGGGCCGTCGGTGTCGAGTTCGCCTATATTTACAGCGCCTTTGGGTGTCGTGTGACCGTGGTGGAAATGGAAAAGCAACTGCTACCCGGTGTTGATATTGAAGTGGCTCGTGAACTGGAGAAGGCGTTCAAGAAAAAGGGGATCGAGGTCTTGACCGGGGCCAAGTACCACAGTGTCGAGAAGTTTCCGGGGCGGGTGGAACTTGTGCTTGAGAGCGATGGAGATTTGAAACGACGCACCGCCAATAAGGTGCTTGTGGCCGTTGGCCGTGCGCCGTTGAGCGTGGGGTTGGGACTAGAGACGTTGGGTGTCGAGTTGCATCGCGGGTATATCAAGGTCGATGAACGGATGCGGACAACCTGTGACACGGTGTATGCGATCGGTGATATCAACGGTCCACCGCTGCTGGCCCACGCCGCGTCTGAAGAAGGCATCGTGGCCGTGGAATGTATGACCGGAAAACGCGAGAAGGGGATCGACCATTCGCATATTCCCGCGTGTGTGTATGCGCAACCCGAAGTCGCGGTCATGGGGCTGACTGAGGCGCAAGCAAAGGAAAAAGGCTATGAGGTGAAGGTCGGTAAATTCCCCTTTATGGCCTCAGGCAAAGCGATCGCGGCTGGCCATGAGGAAGGGTTTGTCAAACTCGTGGTTGATAAAGAGTATGGCGAGATTCTTGGCTGCCATATCATTGGCCACGGAGCGACTGACCTCATCGCGGAAATTGGGCTTGCGCGCACGCTCGAAGCGACGACGACGGAAATCGCTGGTACGGTCCACGCCCATCCCACCATGTCCGAGGCCATCATGGAAGCCGCGCTCAATGCCGAAGGCCGAGGGATTAACTTTTGAGAGTGAAAAATGAAGAATGAAGAATTGAGGACAGGAGACAGAAGACAGCATAAAAAATATCTTCAACTCCGAACTCTTCATTCGCAATTCTTCATTCTTCATTTTTCATTATCCACATGGTGCTTCACTGTTTCGACCTTGGTTGTCTTGAATATCCGCGCGCGTTGATTGTGCAGGAAGACCTTTTGCATCGACGACGTGAGGGGACAGGCCATGATGCGCTGTTGCTGGTTGAACATCCGCCGGTGTTCACGTTAGGGCGAGGCGCGGAGGAGAAGAATCTTCTCACCCCACGTGAGGTCCCTGTTCATCGAGTGAGCCGGGGAGGGGAGGTGACTTTCCATGGGCCGGGTCAGCTCGTGGGCTATCCCCTGATCGACCTCGCCAACCACGGACGAGATGTGCATCTGTACCTCCGTGGACTTGAAGCGGTGTTGATTGACGTCTTGGCGACGTGTGGTATCGCGGCGCGCCGTGAGGTGGGCAAGACTGGTGTGTGGGTGAACGAGAAAAAAATCGCGTCGATTGGGGTGGGGGTGCGGCGCTGGGTGACGTATCATGGATTTGCCCTCAATGTGACAACGGACCTCTCGTATTTCGCCGACATTGTGCCGTGTGGACTTGTGGGCGTGCGGATGACATCAATGGCCGAGCTGTTGCCTGTCGCTGAGGTTGTTTCGCTGAAGCCGCTGGTTGCAGCGACCTTTGCTCGCTATTTCGGATACAAGGATATTATATGGCGGACGGATTTACCGACGGATTTTCAGACTCCGAACCCCGAACCCCGAACCTCGAACCCATAGTTCGGCGACATCCCGACTGGATCAAAGTGCGGATGCCTGGTGGGCCAGGCTACACCAGGACCAAAGCGATTGTGTCGGCGTTCAAGCTCAATACCGTTTGCCAAGAAGCCCAGTGTCCGAATATCGCGGAATGCTGGGGACATGGGACCGCGACCTTCATGCTGATGGGTGAGGTCTGTACGCGAAATTGTCGCTTCTGCGCGGTCTCTCACGGGCGCGTTGAGACCCTGGACCCGGAGGAACCGCGGCGCGTGGCTGAAGCGGCACTCAAGATGGGTCTGTCTCATGTTGTGGTGACTTCAGTGAATCGTGATGACTTACCGGATGGCGGCGCCCTGCATTTCGCGGAGACCGCGCGCGCGCTTAAAGCTCTCAAGCCTGACTGTACCATCGAGGTGCTGACCCCGGATTTTCAGGGCAACGAGGACGCCGTGGCGACCGTGGCGCGATCGCCGATTGAAATCTACAACCACAATACGGAAACCGTGCCACGGTTGTACAAGCGCGTGCGTCCGGGAGCGAAATATGAACGTTCTTTGCGAGTGTTGCAACGCGCGAAAGACGTCCGCTCTGACCTGAAGACGAAAACCGGTCTGATGCTCGGTCTCGGTGAGACCTACGAAGAACTCCTTGAGGTCTTTGGTGATCTGCGAGCGGTGGGATGTGACATCCTCACGCTAGGCCAATATCTACGCCCGTCTCAGGAACAGCTTCCAGTCGAACGTTACGTCCATCCCGATGAATTCGCCGTGTTACGCGAAGAAGCGTTGGCCTTGGGGTTCCGTTATGTCGAGTCCGGTCCGTTAGTGCGTAGTTCGTATCATGCCTGGAAGCACGTCTAAGAGCGCTGAGGTTATCCTAAAGTTGGAGGGTGGAGAATGGCGGAAAATGTCTACGAGACCGCGTTACAACAGTTCGACCAGGCCGTGCGGCATCTCGATCTCAAACCAGGAATTGTGGCCTACCTTCGCGTGCCGAAGCGAGAACTGTGTGTCAATTTTCCGGTGGAAATGGACGACGACTCCGTGCAAGTGTTTACGGGGTATCGCGTGCATCACAGTACGGCCCTGGGTCCGACTAAAGGCGGGATTCGCTATCACCCGCGGACGACGTTAGACGAGATTCGGGCCCTGGCGATGTGGATGACATGGAAATGTGCCGTGGTTGGTATCCCGTATGGCGGAGCGAAGGGTGGGGTGATTTGTGATCCCAAGACGCTGTCGTTGCGAGAACTGGAAAACCTCACTCGTCGGTATGCGACCGAAATTAGTGTGCTCATGAGCCCGCAGGGTGATATTCCGGCGCCGGATGTTGGCACTGGGGAACGAGAAATGGCCTGGATCATGGACACCTACTCCATGCATCACGGGTTTTCGGTCCCAGCCGTGGTGACCGGGAAGCCGTTGGCCATTGGCGGATCGCAAGGCCGAGCGGAAGCCACGGGGCGAGGGGTAGTCATAGCCACCATCGAGGCGCTGAAACGGAAAAAACTGTCCATCGGGGATGCGTGCATCGCTGTCCAGGGATTCGGCAAAGTCGGGGCCCCCGCTGCCTACCTCGCGCAGGAACGTGGGGCCAAGGTCATTGCCCTCAGCGATGTTGACGGTGGCGTCTATCATCCCTGCGGACTCGATATCCAGGACGTGCGTACCTATAGGACCACGCACGGAACGTTGAGGGGATATCCTAAAGGTGAGGCGATCACGAATGCGGAACTGCTTGAACTCGCCTGTGACGTTCTTATGCCCTGCGCCATGGAGAATCAGATTACCGCTGAGAATGCGCCACGGGTGAAAGCGCGCATCATCGCGGAGGGCGCAAATGGCCCGCTCACTCCCGAGGCGGATGAGTTGTTATTGAAGAAGGGCGTGTTCATCATTCCTGACATTCTGTGTAACGCCGGAGGCGTGACGGTCTCGTATTTTGAATGGGTGCAAGACTTACAATCGTTCTTTTGGGGAGAAGACGAGATCAATGAACGGTTGCGCCGTATTATGGTCCGCAGTTTCAACCAGGTGATGCAGGTTGCCCAGGAGAAGAAGTTGGATATGCGGACAGCCGCGCAAGTCCTGGGGATTCAGCGGGTCGCCGAAGCGATGCAGTGGCGTGGGATTTATCCATAAGTCGAGTCATGGCTTGTTGGCCAAGCCTGCTTGGGCGAGATCCGCCACCACCACTTGGAGCATCTGCTCTGGATGGAGATAACTCTTCGCCGCCGCATGGACTTGTTCACGCGTAATGCCGCCAATGATCGTCGGATAGCGGTCCGGGTAATCAAGGCCAAGCTCGTGAAACTCGAGAACCGGCAAGAGCGAGGCAACGTCACGGTTCGAGACGAGGCGAAGCGGGAAACTATTAATCAGGTAGGACTTGGCGGCTTCCAGTTCTTTGTCGGTCGGTCCCTCTTCCGTGAAGCGACGAATCACTTGCATCGTTTCTTCCAGTGCTTGGGTCGTGCTCGCGTTTTTAGTCTGTAACGAGACCGTGAATGGCCCCGCGTGTTTGCGTGCGCTAAAGCTGCTGCCGACGTGGTAGACGAGTCCGAGTTCCTCGCGAATCTTGTCCATCAGCCGAGAGCCGAACCCACCCGCGCCAAGAATGTAGTTCATGACCTGTACGGCATAATAGTCGGGGTTGGCGCGCGTGATCCCCACGTGCCCCAGGACAACGTTCGCTTGGGCGACCTTTTTATCGAGCGTCAGACGTTCGGGTTTTGGTTGCTGCTCTTCCGGCCATGCGGTCGCCGGAATATCGGCGCTCCGCCACTTCGTGAAGTGCGTCTGCAAAAGCTCCGCGATCCGTGCTTGGGTAATATCTCCTGCCGCAGCGATAATGGCATTGTTGGGACGATAATAGGTTTGGTGAAATCGCACGACATCGGCACGGGTCACTTTCGCGATTGAGGTGGGCTGCCCTTCGACGAGGCGTCCATACGGATGTCCGGGATACAACTTTTCCAGGAATGCGCGTTGGGCAACCCATCCGGGGTCTTCTTCCTGACTTTTGAGACCCCCAAGCACCTCGGTCCGTTTCTTCCCCAACTCTTCTTCGGGGAACGTCGGAGTCATCATCACCGCGGTGAGTAACGACAGCGCGGCATCAAGGTTCTTAGTGAGCGTGGTGAGTGTCAGCGTCGTGGACTCGAGGTCGGCGCCCACCCCTAACGAGGCGCCGAGAAAGTCGAGTTCTTCCGCCAATGCTTGAGCGGTATATTGCTGCGTTCCACGAGTGAGTAATTCCGCCGTGAGATTGGCCACGCCTTCTTTGCCCGTCGGGTCAGAGGCCGCGCCACTCTTGAGCATGATGGTGAAAATCACCATCGGCACGCCAGGCCGTTCAGCCACCAACAACGTCGCGCCATTATCAAGCACCATCCGCGTGCCGAGAGGGGCCGCGTGGGCGAATGGTGTACCGCATATGGTCACCAGGACACTGAGCGTGAGAAAGAAGTTTTTCATGACGAGCACTCCGAATAATGAAGAGGCCACACCGCCGAGAGGGTATACGCAGTGATGATTTCTTCGGACGGTTGTTAGTGGACCGCGCCGCGCCCTAACCCACTGCCCGGACTTTCTCGCACCGGCGTGCCTTCCGGGATCAGCAGTCCAACCGTGCGATTTTCTTCGGTGAAGTAGGTCTTGGCGACTCGTTGGAGGTCTTCAGCGGTGACGGCCCGAATACCGGGAATGACTTTCTGTATCAGTGACCAGTCCCCCAACGAGGCATATTCTCCGATCTGCATGGCACGATAGAACAACGAATCTTGGCCATAGCTGAATGAGGACTCAACCAGATTCTTAGCCCGCTCCAATTCCTTGGTGCTGACCAAGTGCGTTTTCAGTTTTTCCACCTCTTCATATAAGGCGGCCTCGGCGTCTTTCCAGGGTTTCCCAGGAGCCACGCGCATCGAGAGCGTAAACAAGGAGGGGTCTTGTGACGTGCGATCATAGTCGGCGTCAGCGGCCAGAGCCAGCGCTTTGTTTTCGACGAGGATCGTTTGTAAACGAGAACTGCGTCCTCCCGCTAACACCACGGACAGGAGTGAGAGCGGGAACCCATCGTCACTTTTGTAGTTGGGAGTATGGTACCCGACCACATATACTGGGAGTGAGGCTGGTCGCTTGAGCGTCACGCGCCGCTCGCCGCGTTGTGGGGGTTCTTGCGAGGTCACTTTTGGTGCAGTCGGGCCCGCGGGGAGCGCGCCGAAGGTCGATTGAATCTTGGGTAAGAGCGTGCTGGGCGCGATGTCGCCGGCAACCACGAGCATGGCGTTCGCAGGTGCGTAAAAGACGTGACGATAGCTCTTCACGTCCTCCAGTGTCATCGTGTCCAGATCACTCATCCAGCCGACCGTCGGCCACCCATACGGATGGGCGGTAAACGCGGCGGCGCTGAGTTGTTCGTACAGATCGGCGGCTGGCTCATCCGTGGTTCGCATGCGCCGCTCTTCCATGACGATTTTCTTTTCCGCCGCGAAGCCGGTGTCGTCCAGCGTCAGATTCACCATGCGATCCGCTTCGAGTTCGAGGAGGAGATCAAGATGCGTGGATGCCGCGTTCTCGAAGTACACGGTTTGGTCGTCCGAGGTAAAGGCATTGTGCGAGCCGCCTTTCTCTTGCACCAAGCGAGAAAATTCTCCTTGGCCATATTTCGGGGTGCCGCGAAACATCAGATGCTCGAGGAGATGCGAAACCCCAGTGATACCAGGGCGCTCGTTGCGGGACCCGACTTTGTACCATACTTGGATCGTGACCACCGGCGCCCGGTGATCCTCAAGCATGAGGACGGTGAGCCCGTTGGTTAACACTTCTTGCGAGACTTTCCAGTCCTGGTCCGCGGCGGAGAGTGGCGACGTCCAGGCGAGCACGAATGCCGCACCGAGTAGCAAGAGGGGCCGACGAAGAAGGGTTGTGACCAATTGTGTCATGTACATACCTCGCGATACACGTGATTAGCGGGGTGAATGGCGGTGGACAAAAAGGGAGGCGCTAATGACGGGGCTCCCTTCGTGGAGGACCAAAAGAGGGAGGAAAGAACGGACTGAGGAGAAACGCGCCCACTCGGTTAGTAGACCCACTTTCCGTTGGTGAAGCGGAAGATTTCCATGACCGGGGTTGTTTCCACCTGTTCAAAAGGGCCTTGTGTGGCGGCGTCTTTCGTTTTTCCGGTACACCGCAACGTGCGTTCATAATACGTCAAGGTGCCGATGAACGGCGTCTCGGTTGAGGTGGTTTTCTTGACTGCGACAAAACGCTGCGGCAGATAGCCGACATATTCCGCCGAGAAGATGTCACCACTTTGCGAGACTTTGAGCAATTCCCTACGGTGGTATTCCTCCGCCTCCGTCAGTTTCTTCATCCAGTCCAGTGTGAACGTCTCGAAACTCGATTGCACAGCGGCTTCATCAATCACTGCCGGTGCTGGTGGTGCTTTCTTGGTGGAGGCCTTGGCTCTCGTCATTTTGGCCTTGGTTGTTCTTTTGGTCGATGTCTTTGATTGAGATCTCGCGAGTCCTAAGGTTGGGACCGCGCACAGCAAGAGGGTGATGCAAAAAAGGGAGAAGAGCTGTTTCCAACTTGCGTTGACTGTCTTCATAAAGAAAGTTCCTGCTTTTCTGATGCATGATGACGGGGGAGTAAGACCAGTGGTGGATGGATGTACCTTCAGTCTCACGCCGTGGTCTCAGCGTCGATTGCCCGTATTGCTGAATCTTCAGTTTGGCACCGCGGTTCATTGCCCGACCGTCTGGGTATTTCTGTCGTATTCCGGTATCCCCTCAAAAGGACGGTTTCGTCTAGCAGAAATGTCCCATACGGAAAAGGGGGCTCATTGTGAGTGAGGGAGAACCTGTGGCGGCGCCCCTGAAAGCGCTCGAGGACATATACCCGATCACTGCGAGAGAGAAATGCGTCCCCGGATTGCGCTCCGCTTCCTGCGGATTCCATGACTGTCGTGAGGATGAGAAACCTTGTAACGTCCCCTATTCCCCCGCTTCCTTGAAGAAGCCGTCGGCTGCGTACGTTGGAGTGTACTGAAGAAGGACTAGCGCAAGGACGTAGTGCAGTGTTTTTATGAATCTAGCGCTCAAGCGCACCGCGAGCGGCCAGAACGTGGCCTTTCAGCTTGAGCAAAACCCCAACGTGGCCGCGCTGCGGTGGCGCGGTTGGCTCAGTTTTCCAGAACCTACCACCTTAGCGTAAGTCCAACCATTCCCGTAACGAGGCGGCTAACTTCTCACCGTCTTTTGTTTCTAATCTCCCGACCCTTTTGAGGATAAGCTTCTCTTGGCTGGTAAAAATACCCCGCTTGACGGCGGTCGCAACGTTTAAACCTGCTCCCTTCCAATCACTGAGCACGAACTCACCCGCCAGTAACCCGATCGTTTTGCTGGTGAGCGGAACGATCAGGACGTCGTGAGACGTATGCGGGGCATTAACGACAACCGCGGGAGGAACCTTGGTACTGGTCAGATCTGAAAACGGATACCGTACGAGCATGACTTCATTTTTCGAATAGCTCGGCATATACGTCGTCCTCGGTGCTGCTTCCACACCTCGCTCAACGCTGATTCACTTGCCGCTAACCAGAAGCCCGTATCATCTTCCGGCAGGAGGGTGACTAAAACGCGTGTTCCTTCGGGAGCTCTCACGTCTTCGAGCGGGACTATTTTACCGTCACGGATTACCGCCCAAATTGTATTGACAGGACTTACGCTCAGAGGGGCTAACAGGCCACAATGTGAGGCTGTTGCAGTTCTGCGCGCAAGTAGTGACTAAACAAACTCTCGCGTAAGGCATACAGCGTCTGGCCCAGTTCTTTCGCCTTCACCTTCAAGGACACCCAGGCATGATAACAACAGGCCAAGTGATTGCGCTGGGCACGGGCCACCCGACATTGACACTTCTCCGT
>SHZE01000101.1 GCA_009692435.1 Deltaproteobacteria bacterium
CATGCAGAAAGTCGTTGACCACATCCTGGCTCACGTCCTCCAAGTGGTCCGCCAAATACGTGCACGTACAATTCTTGGGCGTGCTGATCAGGTACTCGACGTACTGCTTCTTGGTAAGCATTGCCCTAAAATGCTATTTTTTGCCCTTAAGCGTAAGTCCTGGATCCGTATCAATGGAGATATGGCGGCTGATGGTTTCGAGAATATCCTTGTGGAGCGCTTCTATCTGCTCGACAGAGAGTCCCAAGCGATCATAGGCGAGAACGATCTGAAGCCGTCCTTTGGCCTCGTCTTTACTACCTTTCGTCCCAAAAAGTCGTTGAACGATAGTACCCCACGACATGGTGTTATCTCCAAAAGAACATTTTCCCGAGTCGGTGCATGCGTCCACCAGTCCCGTCCAGTTCGGGAATGGGGACATCCTCTCCAAGCAGGCGACGGGCAATACGATCATACGCCTTTCCCGATCGTGAGTGGTCGTTCAAGATCACCGGTGTCCCGCGGTTTCCAGCAATGATCACCTCTTCGTCGTCAGGGACGAGCCCCAACAAACGAACAGCAAGAATGTCGAGGACATCTTGTTGATTCAGCATCTCCCCGCGTTTCACCATATCCATGTCCATCCGGTTAATAATGAGCTGGGGCTCTCCCAAGGACTGTTGCAGCAAACCAATCACGCGGTCGGCATCGCGCACCGGTGACACATCAGGGGTTGTGACGACAATCGCCTCATCCGCTCCGGCCACGGCGTTACGAAATCCTTGTTCGATGCCCGCCGGACAATCAATGAGCACGAAATCGAAGCTTTCCTTGAGTTGCGTCGTCAAGTCTCTCATTTGTTCGGGCGTGATGGATTCTTTTTGATCAATCTGTGACGCGGGTAACATCGACAAATGCGGGAACCGCTTGTCTTTCACTAACGCTTGTCGCAACTGACAACGACCCCGGACCACATCGACGAGATGGTAGACGATGCGGTTCTCCAGCCCCATGATAATATCAAGGTTTCGTAACCCAATGTCAGCATCAACCAAGGCGACTTTGCGGCCATGCTTGGCGAGCCCCAAGCCGATATTCGCGGTCGTGGTGGTTTTCCCGACGCCTCCCTTGCCTGAGGTGATAACAATCGCGTGTCCACTCATGGCGTTGGGCCTCCTATAGTTTCCCTTGATAGAGTTCAATCACAATCCGTTCCTCTTTCACGCGAGCGACCTCCGAACGTGGGACGCGCCGATGATTTTGCCCTTCATCCGCTCGCGCGATAAACGGTCCAATCCGCAACTGTAACGGCATCAAGTTCAGGGCGATCACTATAGCCTCCCGATTATCCGGGTACCCCGCATGGACCATTCCCCGTAAGGTTCCGAAGACAATAACATCCCCGCCGGCAATAACCTCGGCCCCCTGATTGATGTCCCCGACCAGCATCACATCGCTTTCGAAGACTTCGTTTTGACCAGACCGAAGACTCCGGCGTAGGTACAACGCGGCGCCTCTATTATTAGTAGCTTCGCCTGGCGCTGCCTTTTTCTCTTGCCCAGGCAGTAACATGCTGTCACGAACGGTCAGCCCTTCTTTGTAGAGCAGGTCGCGGCTTGTCGTTGTCGCGGCAACGACAAGCCGCAAGAGCAATCGTTCTCGGTGGAGAATCTCTTTCAATTCTCGCCACTCCTCTTTCTTGAGCGTGCGATCACCGAAATGTAGCACTACGGGTGAGTCTCGGAAGAATCCCTTGGCCCGTGCTAATTCTTCTTCCACGGCGTGAAGGATGTCTGGGAATTCGGCGTGGTCGTCGAAGAGGAAAGTCGGTCCGGACTTCAGTCCTTTAATCGTGAAAATTTCCACACCCCTCCCCACGTCACACAGCGGTACTACGAGTTTTTGCGAGAATTCCCCTCAATTGGCTTAACCACTAGACCGTGTAGCAGAAAAATTCCCCCTCCACAATATCTAGTGGCTGGGGGGAAATCGCCGACGGCCCCCGTTGCAGCGGTGAGTCAGCACGCTATAACACCCAGGATGGTGAGATTATCGAGAGGAGGTGAACGTTAGGCATGCATCGAGAACGAGACCGAGAAATTCGCCGGCGGCGCAAACGCCGGGAGAAACGCCTGAAAGCCCGCGTGAAAGAACTCAAGACGCAAAAGAAAGCTTAAGAAACTGACGCAATCCCTGAGAACATTTCTTCGTGTTCGGAACTAGAGTCTTCAAGGAATCTCTCTGTGATCCCCCTCATCCGAGCCCTCTCCCGTCCGGGAGAGGGAATTAGCGGAGCCTCAATAGAAATCCCGGCGCTCTCCCCTTGCTCCGTTTCTTTTTTCATCAGCGTGCCTTCAGCGTCCAACGGCTTTCTCCTGATCGCAGTTCGACCGCTCCCTGGCGAATCTTCACGACGGTGACGCCATTCACGACATCGCCTTCATGCGCAAGTGCTGTGGGCTTGTCTCCAACTTTAATGAACGCCATGCGCTTCTCCGGTTCCGGGGACCATTGCAGAAAACTCACGGATGCTGGGGTTGGTGGCGACGATGTCTCGGTCCCACTCTTCTCCTCTTCTTCCGGAGAAGCCGATGGGGGCACCTCAGCAGCGACGTTGTCTTCCTCCAGAGGAGCGGGCGCATCGTCAACCGAAGGCTGGGCGGCACTCTCTTGTGCGACGCGCACTCGCGGTATCGGTTTCTTTACCGGTTTGACTTTCGTGGCGACTCGAGGTTCGACCGGGGACGGGGGCGGGGGAATCCGTTCCGGTTCCGACGTATTGACAAAGGGCGAACGCTGGACCGAACTTTCTTTGTCGGCATGCGTCGTTCCCGTGCTGTCATTATCGACGGCAGCCTCAGGCGCGGATGATGGCGAGATCACAATGACGGCCGGGTCCTTCGTTGCCACTGGCGTTACGTGTTCCGGCGGAAGAGGAGGGAGTGCCGCCAGGGGTGGCACAGGTGCGGGTGTCGTTTGCACGTGGGGTGCGAGAACATTCGCCGTCGTTACAACTGGGAGTGCAGAGGACTGCGCATACCACCCCCACCCCATGAGACCCGCCCCAAGCGCAATCCCACCTACAATCAATCCAGCGCTGACCAGCCACGAGATACGCTGGCGTCGTCGGGGGTGTAGGGCGAACTGCTGGGGAGCCCGCAATAAACGAGTGCGTGCATCGGCGTTCCGGATTCGATTTTCTTCTTCGATTTTGCGTAACGCATCAAGAATTGTGCTCATTGTCCCCCCTGCGCGTGGCCCTCACATCATCCCAAGCGAGGATGGGTATAGGTTGGTACCGTATTGTAGAGCAAAATCATCGTCAGAGGCCCTACCACGCCATCAGGCGTGAGACGTTTGGTCCGTTGAAATCGGGCAATTGAAGCTTCGGTCTGCCGATTAAAGATAGTTTCCTTCGTGGTTGGCACGGTGCTCCCGTTCAAGTCTGGAGTTTGGGCTAACAAGCGGTGGAGGCGTTGGATATTGAGACCAACACTCCCAACGGTGAGCTGCGTCCCAATCTCTTCAAAGTCCTTCCACACGAGATACCCTTTCCCGAACCAGTTCTCGGCCAACACCTGGAGCGGCAACTCCCGCTCATGCTCTAAGACAATGCGACACCGGTCATGCGAAAGGCCAAGGAGCAGCACGAAGCGTGTGTCTTGAATGTCTGGCAACATGATCTCAAGGATGATGGGGAGATTGAGGAGCGCGACCAAATTCAGGCTGCCATTGAAAGGCAAATAGGAGAGTCGACGCGCGCGTGTGAGAGCGCCCAGATCAAGATTACTGTTCCGTACTTCACTAGCCTGTATCCCTCCCACTCCCCACGCGCGGAGCAACGCATCGCTTGCTTGGCGCGCACTCTCTTTCATGCTCATCGCACGAAGATCACGAAGAAACTCCCCCACCGCAACCCGATCTTTCTCTTCCTGTATGACAGCCGCTGGTGGCGTGGCAGTAGTGGTATCGGAAAGTCTGGGTGCGGTCGTTTCAGGTGTCGTGTTGGGGGAAGCAACCCCTCCCACTGGCGATACCAGTACCGTTTGGGGGGGCAGCAGAGACCAGGACTGTGGCAACGTTTCTAAAGATGCGTGCGCGGGTGCGGAGACGCGTTCTCCGGCTTCGCTCTTTTCGGCAGCCGCACCAACGGCGGAGCCCGGTTTTGGGATGCCATGAGGCGCGATGACCGACACCCACGACTGTGGAAGCCATCCACGAGAAGCGGCAACAGCCGAGAGAGCGCCGACCCCAAGCAACACGACGACCGCTAATACGGCATTGAACGCAAACGAACGACTCCGAAGCAGCGAGCGGGTTTCTTGTCCGTGCCGACGTAGCTCGTCCATGGCTTGACGGACGACGGCAACGGAGATTTGGCGCTCCTCACGTGTATACGCGACGAGGAGGGCACGATGGCACAAGACGTTGATCAGCCGTGGCACCCCGCCGGAGTAGGCATGCACCAATCTAATGCATCCAGGTGTGTACACGACCGAGGTTCGCCCGTCGGACGCAACCTGAAGTCGATGCCGAATATAGGCTCCGGTGTCCGCGGACGGTAGCGGGTGCAGGTGCCATCGTAACGTGACCCGCTGGTCCAATTGCGTCAGGTCCGGTCTGGCGAGAATCGTTGCTAATTCGGGTTGGCCGATAAGGATAATTTGCAGCAGTTTCGCGCGTTCGGTTTCCAGGTTCGATAAGAGGCGGAGTTGCTCCAAGACCGTGGGTTCAAGGTTCTGCGCCTCGTCAATAATCACGACCGTCCGTCGCCCCTCCCTTTGTTGCGTCAACAAGAAGCGGTTTAAGGCATCGGTCAGTTCTTTCTTGCTGGTGGATGTCGCTGGAAGGCCGAGCTCGGTATTGATCGTTTGCAGCAGTTCCAACGCGGAGAGGGCTGGATTAAAGACATACGCCACCGTGGTCTGGGCATCAAGGTTGCGCACCAAGGTACGGACCAACGTTGTTTTCCCGGCGCCAATCGCACCAGTAATAACAACGACACCACTTCGCTCATTGATACCAAACAGGAGGTGCCCCAGCGCCTCTTGATGATTCGCGCTTAAAAAGAGGTAGTCAGGGTCGGGGGTTAGACGAAAAGGCAGGTCCCGGAATCCATAGAATGCTTCGTACATAGTGAGGATGAAAACATAGGACGTAATGCGGAAGACGTAAAGTATGAAGCAGAAAACGTGAATATGTAAAACGTAAAGGAGCACGGGAGGGATGGTGACGCTTTACGCTTTGCGTTTGATGTCCCCCGTCTTCTTGCCTTCCCACTGGGGATTGGTTAGAAGGTGCCAGCCGCTTTGGGGGAATTGGAGATGATGGACTTTCAGGCACTGAATCGTGAAAAATTAGTCTCACTCACCGTGACAGGCCGCAAAAGCGGAAAGCTGCATACGGTAAAAATTTGGTTCGCCGCGGAGAATGGCAAGGTGTTCGTCACGTCCGCGCGTGGCAAGGACGCGCAGTGGGTGAAGAACTTGCGAAAAACCCCGACCGTCACCGTCCAGATCGGAGAGACAACATTTCAGGGCACCGCGGTGTGGCGTGAGGGCGACAAAGTGAGAACCGAGGTGATTCCGTTGTTTCTGCGCAAATACTTCCTCGCTAAAGTGTTCAAGTGGATCGGCTGGTATTCCGTGATTTTCGCGTTCGAGATCACGCCTGAGGGGGCATAAAACGTAAGGCGTCACCGCCCCTCTCCCCCTTCTAGTGGCCTGTATTAACTAAATTATAGGATAGAGATGTTTGAGTGTAATGCGGGCATCGGCGGTTGTAAATTGCCAATCTGCTTTTGAGTGGTGTTTGTTACGGTAGGTTTGCCATGCTTTGATTTCTCGCGCGAGTGTTTTTTTATC
>SHZE01000102.1 GCA_009692435.1 Deltaproteobacteria bacterium
GGAGGTTTCGCAAGCAAAGCATATAGTTGCTGCCACCCGCCGGCCTCCGCAAGTTGCCATGGGCACTCATCAAGCTGTCGTAAGCTAATTTCCTGGCGCATAAAGTAGTCTGCCAACTGTTGATGCGCCTGGTGTTTGAGTGTGGCCGTGGGCAGGTAAGCATCCTCCACCGCCTGCCGCAGAAAGTCATGCGCAAATGTCAGCAAGCCGCCACGATCTACCAGCCCGTCTCCCAATGCCAACATCAATGGTGACCATATCGCCTGCGGCAGCGGTTGACCCTCCGTACCGAGTGCCCCGAGCAGTTCCGTCTCTGTCAACCCACGGCGAGCCGCCCAGAGCAGCGACATGGCATCCCGCACCAGTCCTGCGCGGTCATGCTCGTAGTCCTGTTCGCAGCGTGCTAGAACTTGTTCGAATAGGTCATCCACTGTTGCTGCGGTCAGGTAGTGATCGATTCGCTGGTCGAGTGTGAGATGGTCACCATAGAGCCGAAGCTCTTCGAGCAATGTGCGAAGGTACAGCGGGTTGGCAGTTTGCGGAGCGTCGACGATCCTCTGCACGCGAGTCACGCCAAGAGTTTTCGTGTATTGGGATAGGTATTCCGTGATGAGTTGTTTGCGCTCGACTTCCTCCAGCGGTCGCACTTCGAGTGTCGGCCAGCCGCGCTTCTGCAAGTCATCCAGCGGACGCCCCAGCAAGGTCGAGACGATGACCCGTACATTCGCGGGAATCATCGGCGGCAACCACACCAGATCCGGCGCTCCGTCGCGGTCTTCCAGTTGGTTTAGGGCATCTAGCACCAGAACCACCCGTCCCCGTACAGCCGCCATGTGCAACGCGTTGGCAAATACGGAGCGCAGTTTCTCCGGCTTGTCCGGAATTTCCAACTTCAGATCAAACTGTCGGTTGAACTCCCCAAGAATGCGCCGCAGCATCGCCGGCCAGTCGGTGCTGGCCGGTGATGCCCCGATGAAATGGATGAGGGCAAGCGTTTTGGAAGTTTGAGACGGATCGACCGAGGAAGAGCCGAAGCGTCGAAGATACCAGTTCGCCAACAACGCCGATTTACCGCTGCCCGATGCGCCCAACACCACCAGCGGTTCGCCGTCACTGGCCAGATGCGCGTCGAGCCGGTCGAAGTATTCCTGACGCCCGATGTAGACCCTCGCACGGCTCTGCGCAAACGCCTCGTGCTCAGCTGCCTCGCGATCCAGCGGGTGGAGTTCCTGACCTTCAGGGAACAATCGGTTGATTAACGCCGTGAAATCGTCCAGCACCCATTGGCCGAGTTGCTGCGGGTCGCGGTAATTCTCGCGTAACTGGCAGACCTCCTCGTCATGCGCCGCTCGAATCCGTTGTTTGAGCTTGAGCAGCTTCTCCGCATCCTCAGCGCTCTCCGCGATAAAATCATCTCGACTCTCTGTTGGCACAGTTTCGACATATTTCGGGTCGCGGAAATAGAAGAATGCGTGGCCATGCATCTTCTCTTCGCGCAGAACTCCGTGGAGGATCTCCAGTTCGGTGACAGAATTCTGCTGGTGCTCCCTCAACCACGGTTCGCGCTCGACCAAATCACCGGGTATGTGCTCTGGAATCCAGCCGTACCGCTCGCCCAGCAGCCCGATGAAGTAAGGACGGCAGCGTTTGATCTCTTCCAAGCAGATGGGCAAGACCTTGCCCTCGGCCTTCTGCTCATCGGTCACGCCCCACCGCAAGTCCACCTCACCCCAAGTGACCGCCCGTGCTTCGCACAGCTTGCGCAGTTGCGGGAAGATGACCTTGACCAGATGGTCCCGCTCCTCCTTCATGTCGCGGAACGTGGAAGAGACAAAAACGCGGATGACACGCTGTTCCATTGCGTTTGAACCGGGAGGCTGATTCGTCGCTGCCATTGTTTCCCCTACGAGGATAGTAGGGGTCAGGCAGTTGAAGGCTCAAGCCTTATCGGTCATCAAGCCGATGGACTCGAACGGAATAGTGAAACCCACACGGTTTACCGACATTGGTTCCGCAGTCGCTCCTTCGCGCTCAACAGATCCCGCTTCCGGCTGACCAGATCGGAAATCTCGGTGCGCCGACGCAACTCTGTACCGCTGTAGCCAAGCCGACTTTTCTCCTTTTCCAGCGCTCTAATCTCCTCGGTCAGTTCGCGAACCTCGGCATCAAGAGTCTGGCGCTCCAGCCGTTTTTCCGACTGGCCACCAAGTAGGGGACTGGATTTTTGCGCCTCCTCAGCATTCAGCACCGCTCGTTTGCGGCTGATGAGGTCGCTCAGTTCGTTGCGTCGGCGCAAATCGGCATCTGAATAGCCGAGTTTGCTCTTCTCATTCTCAAGTGCCCTGATCTCTTCGCGTGTCCCACGTGCTTCGGAATACAGCAATCGTTTCTCCTGTAGCTCGATGGTTGAGGGACTGGGGCGACTGGAGATGCTGGAGCGCAAGGACTCGACAGCGCTGAGTTCGTCGCGCTTGCGGGTGATGAGGTCACTGAGCTGATTGCGTTTCTGCAGGTCTGTCCCGCTGTATCCGAGACGGCTTTTTTGGGCCTCGAGTTGACGCACTGACTCCCGCAGTTCTCGGGCTTGAGAGTCCAGTTCCTGGCGACTGGCAGGGCATGTCTGGCCGAGGGCTTGACTTGGAAGCCACGCCAGAGACGCAACCAACAGCACAGCGACTGACACCAGAACATTCATCGCGGAACTTTACTGGCAGCATTGACGCTCATTTGGCCTCGAAATTCAAGTTAGCAGCATTTCTAATCTCGTTGCAGGTCGGTTGGGTGCAGGGGACAGGTTGGTTGTATTCTATTCGCCTGCTTCGCTGACATCCTTCAACTCCTCAACTCCCCAAACGATTCGCTCAAAGCACCTTGAAGTTCTGAGCTACAGACTGGGCCACTGGACGCCATGACGGTCGTAAACCTCCGGTGGAAGTTTTCCACGCCGTCGTGATTCGTCAACCGATCCAGCGACAAAATGGGTCTGTATGCTCGCATTAGCCAACAATGCGAACGGGAGGACCAAGAAATCAATAGCGCCTTTGCTAAATCATGTCCTCACATCCGGTCGCGTCGCCGAGCCAGCGAAGGATGATGACGATCCGACGAGCATGTATTGCGTTGAATCTCTGATCTTCGCATAGATAATGGAATTGTATGGGCCACGACGTCTTCATCAGCTACTCGGGGCAAGACCATGCGGCTGCAGATGCGATCAAGCATTGCCTTCACGGGCAGGGCATCCGCTGCTGGAAAGCCCCGGAAGATGTGCTTGCGGGTGAAGATTGGGCTGCCGCCATCACGCGAGCGATTGAACAGGCAAAGGTGATGGTATTGGTTTGGTCTTCTGCCTCGGGCCAATCAAAGGAGGTGCTCAAGGAACTTACCTTGGCGATGAACCAAGGTATCGCAGTGATTCCCTTGCGAATCGAAGATGTTCCGCTGCACGGGACTTGGAAATACCACTTGGCCGCAACCCATTGGTTGGACGCTTTTCCCCCACCGTTGGAGAAGTACTTCGGCTTGGTCGTTGAACGGGTACGTGCTCTTCTTTCGAGCGCAGACAATCCGGTAATGCAAGAAGTCGCTGATCAGGTTTTGCTGGTCCTGAGTGCGCAGAGTTGCCCCACCTTCGAAGGCGCAAAGCTCATCTTGAGCAAAATCCGCGTGGACCGAATCGACGACCCAGATCTCGCGACCGTGATATCGCACTGCAACGATCTGGTGGACTTTTGCCTTTTGACCGGCATCCCGCGCGACGCCGAGCGCTTTACCGATTCCTGGCGCCGAATGTTCACAGCCGTCAACAAGATGCAGCTTCTCCGCTCCATACTCAGCAAGGGGCCACTGTACATTCTTTCGACTGCTCTCCAGTTGAAACGGCAGATGAAGTACTATCCCTATTGGGTCGCAAGCCTTCACAGGCGTTACGGTTCACAACAACATGGAGCCCGAATGAATTAGTCAACCCATGACGGAAGTGCGGAATCGCAGTTTCTGAGGCCGATACGTAGTGCTCATATTCATATTACGAGGACCAACTGATTTCGCCTTCATCGATCGCAGTTGTCCTGAGCTTCACCAAGCGCGCCTGCGCCTCCATGTGGCGCTAGGCAGAGGAGATGAATCCGTGGATGACACGCTGTTCCACTGTATCTGAAACGGGAGACTGATTCGTCGCTGCCATTTTTCCCCTGCGAGGATAGTAGAAATCAGACAGTCGAAGGCTCAAGCCTTATCGGTATATCAAGCCGATACTCTCGAACGGGTCGCGGAGCGTATGATGCGAAGTCGCGACCAACGGCCCGAAGTGCAAAAGGGAAAATGGGAGTGCCAAATCGAGTGCTGTGATTTCCGTAAGTTTCTGCCGACACTGCACGACGTGGATTTGATTCTATGTGATCCACCCTATGCACGCGAGTACCTGGATCTGTTCGAGCCGTTGTCCAAACTTGCCGCCGAGTGTCTTGCGCCACGCGGGATGTTGGCCGTGCTGTATGGGCAGAGCAACCTTCCCGAACTTTACGATGCGCTACGGACGCATCTGGATTACCGGTGGACCATGGCGATGGCCATGCCAGGTGACGCACCCACTGTGTTTCACAAACGGGTAAGGCCGCAGTGGAAACCCCTTCTGATTTTCATGCGTCCAGGCGCGAAGCCAGTGCGATGGATCTACTCTGACCTGATCAATCCGGCGAAGGTCGCGAAAGACCTGCACCCCTGGCAACAGGAGGAGGGTGGAATCCGCCGCGCCGTCGAACTTCTGTCCCAGCCGAACGACTTGGTCGTCGATTGTTTTTTGGGAACCGGCACGACCGGCGTAGCCGCGCTGGAGACTGGACGCAGGTTCGCGGGGTGCGACGTGGACCGGAAGGCTGTC
Source organism: Deltaproteobacteria bacterium (assembly GCA_009692435.1). Classification (GTDB taxonomy): domain Bacteria; phylum Desulfobacterota; class Binatia; order Bin18; family Bin18; genus JABFSC01. The sequence goes on from SHZE01000102.1 coordinate 4,883, forward strand.
TTGATCACCAGGAAGCGGCTGGGGCTGGTCTAGGCCGTAGATTCGGTCTTCCCCTTTTGGTCCCACCGATCTTTCAGCCACCTCGATCCACTGCCGACCAGGTCGATCCGAAGAGATGCATCTCGGTGGGTGGTCCCACTCGTGAACCTGAGTGGCGTTCCGTATCCGGAACGGCACGCTGGCCACCTCGCGGGAGAGGGCTTGGGTCCCACTAAAGAATCCGGCCGCCGCAACTTTGCTCAGGAATCGTTGAGTTTCCAAATTCACTCGCCACACACATCTGGGTGAGCCACTCCTCTTCACCACAGCTCCCAGGTGGCGGCCGTCCTCCCAGGGGAACGCTGGCGCTTGGTCCCACTGGTCTTTTGGGGGTCACGTGGAGGTGATTTCGTATGGACCGGCCTTGGCATCGGGGAGTACATGGGCGATATTGGCCGTGTCGAACTGACGACTGACCCCGGGACGGGTCGCCAACGTCACTAGCATTGTTTACAACGATTTACTGAGGGCAAGGCGATGGACAACACGAACAAAACCAAGTTGATGCTGTTGAGCCAGATTGTGGGCATCAAACCGGCCGAGATCGCCGACGCGGTGGGCGTCAGCCGTCCATACCTTTCCCGGCTGATTCACGAGGATGCTTTCTGCGGCAGTGCTGAGTTTTGGAACGCGCTGGAATTGAAACTGGCGACGCTGGTTCAGAACCGCCGGTCACGGGTATTTCAGACGCCGGCGACGAGACTGCCGGAGGAACATGAGATCGTGTCTTGAGACCCGGCTACCAGACTGGAGCCCAACCCCAGAGGATAATATGAACATAGTGACATTCGATTTCGTTGGAATGCTGACCAGTC
>SHZE01000103.1 GCA_009692435.1 Deltaproteobacteria bacterium
GCGGCGGGCATCTGCTTCAAAATGTTCGCGGCAATTGTCATCGGCCATCCCCTGCGGGAACTAGAGTTGTGCACTCCTATTCAAGCAGGGCGTGGCCTTTTTCGTTACTCCCCTTCACCTTACTCAAAAAATGTCCGAAGTATTGATTGTTAAGGTAATTATAAATTATTGAATTTTTGAGTCGCTAGTATGTGGTGATATTTGGCTGATTGGATCTCAGCGTTTTTGGCGAACGTCGCTCATTCACCGGTGGTTGCGGTGGGCGGCTTGCTTGACCAGCGGTGGGCGGCTTCATATCCTGCCTAGCGACCCGCACCGCGAAGGGTGGGGACCTGGTGTGGGCCGAACAGGGGACGCTATGGAAAAAATTTCGCTCTTGATCGTGGATGACCACCCGATGATTTTGTCTGGGTTGCAACAAATTTTTAAGAAGCAGGCGGATTTTGAGATTGTCGGAGGAGCGGAAAATTTGGCGCAGTTGGAGACCGTGCTCAAGGAGGCGAGTCCGGCGATTGTCCTGATGGATATCGAAATGCCACATGGCGATGGTATTGAAGCGACAGCCTATGTGAGAAAGCACTCCCCAGCCACGAAAGTGGTTATTTTCACGGGCTATGACAACCCGGATTTAATCTTTCGCGCGGTGAAGGCTGGGGCGGTCGGGTATCTGTTAAAGAATGCGCGAGCCAACGATATTCTCGATACCCTGCGGAAAGTGGCGGCGGGAGAGATCGTCCTTAACCCAGAAATCGCCGGAAAATTCCTGCGCGAGTTCCAACGTGACCAAGAGACCGAAGATCTGCGACAAATCGTGCGTACGCTCACGACGAGAGAAGACGAAGTGCTCCGCCTGGTCGCCACCGGAGCGAACAACAAGGAGATTGGCCAACGCCTGTTCATCAGCGAACTGACGGTCAAGATGCACCTGGCCAGCATCTTTCGCAAACTGCAAGTGAATGATCGAACCAAGGCCGCTGTCTTCGCGCTGAAAGCGGGGCTTGGTAGTACGCGATGAGAGTAATCCTGCTCGGTCTCACCCTGCTACTTTTCCTTCCTCCGGCATCCGGTTTGGCGCAGAACGGGAAAGAGGTGGATCAGTTGGCTGAGGTCCTCAAAGTGCTAGCGCAGTGCCGAGAGGCATATTATCGATTGGATGATTACCGGGGGACGGTTTTGCATATTGTCCGAGAAGCGGACGGCGAAACCCGAGAGGAACGGATCGAGGTGGCCTTTCGGAAACCTGGATTTCTGTCATTTCGCTGGGAGTCTGGCCTCCACAAAGGGACGGCGTTGTTGGCGCGCCCACGCTGGAACCAGGGGAATCTCATGCTGCGCCTGGGCGGGTGGTTTGACTTTCTCACCATCAGTGTGCCCGCGACCGAACTCGGCGAGCCCTTTCAGCCCGCCGTGCGGGATATGAGTGACTGGCTGACGGCCCTGGCGGCCTTGGCGCAGCGGCCAGTGACTGATCGGAGCTTGCGCATGGTTGAGGTGCAGATGGTCGCGCCTTACCTGGCCGAAGGAAAAATGCGCTTATCGGTTCCCGCATTTTTAATTCCTTTTCGCGACAATATGGTCTCGACTTACGAGTTCATCATTGAGCGTGGGACTGGGATTCCCACCGAACTGACGTTGCGTGGGGTAGGGGGGGAGGCTCGGCAACAGGTGCTGTATACGAACTTGCAAGTGAATGTGGGATTACCGACGCAACTCTTCTCGTGGGAGCCGACTGGAGAGGAACCGCCATCGGTGACGCCGAGTGGGACGACGATTGATTTGCCGAGTTTCACACAGTATTGGCAGCGCCGGTATGCGGAGATCACGGACTACAGTGGGACCTGGGCCGCCACGACAGGAGGGGAAGGAACTGAGCAACGGATGCGGGCGGCCTTCAAGTTTCGTAAGCCATTTGATCTGTACCTCCAGTGGGAACCGGGGCAAGGGCGTTTTCAGGAAGCGCTGTTGCGGCGGGGATGGAACGATGGGCGGGTGCGGGTACGTCAGACGACATGGGGGGTCCCGCTCATTGGAGACCTCGTGCCTGATGATGTGCTTCCGCGATGGGGAGAAACCTTGTCCCTGACGGCATTCGGCATTCATGGCCTTGTGGAGCGACTGCAGGCGCAGTTGTTGCGAGGCTGGTTACGCGCGGAATTACAGACGCGTTTTCTCGGAGTGCAGCGACATGAGGGCCGTTGGTGTTATGTGGTGGCGTTCGAGTTTTCCACCGGCCCCGGGCAAGAATATCCCGCCGCGCGCATTGTGACGACGTGGGACATCGTCGAGCGGCTGTTGGTGAAATACGAGTCGTTCGCGACCAGCGAACGTGAGGCGTCCATCCAAGAGCGGCACGAGTTTCTGGGCGTACGGATCAATACCGCGTTGCGCGATGACGATTTCGATGCCGCCAATCCAGCCTACGGCTTCTTGCTGTTGCGGCGCACTCCCTGGATCGACCGCTTCCTGACTGGGAGGGATTGATGTCGGCACCGGACCGAGAGCGGGCCTTCTCGTGGACGCTGATCTCCGTGAGCGTGGGGGTGGTGCTGCCGGTGATTGGCGTGGTGGCTTTCAATCTTGGCTCTCTCGCGTTGTACAGCGCCTTTTTTCCGCTCCTGTGTCTCGGCTTACTGCTTTTTGTCGATATGGGAGAGGATGTGTTTCTTTCCCTGCTGTTTCTGACGGTGGCGAATACCTTGTTGTATGGCGTTGGTCTGTTCGCGCTGCCGCTGATTACTGGGGCCATTGTACTCACGGCGCCTCTGGCCAAGGGATTGCGGCGCTGGGGCATGGTGACCGTCCCAGAGACCGTGTGGCGCGATGCGCGCCCCCTGCTCAGGGTTTTTGACTTGGCCGCTATTTTGTTGGTGGCGCTCAGTGCGCGCTATGCGATCTTCCGTTTGGCGGGTGGGCACTTGCCGTTGCGGATGGATAATGTGGAAACGTTGTCACGATTTGTGATGAGTGAAGTGGGGGGATGGAGCATCTTTGCCTTGGGATACGGCGCGCAACACCGCCTGCGCTATGGCATTCAGTACTCCGCCAGTGTTGAACTCGCGGCCAGTTTGCCCGCGCTGTTGGCGACCGGGCTGTTTCTGGTGACGCCGCATGTGGTGATTATGACCTTGGGGTTGAATGCTTTTGGGATCAGTGGCCTGTACGTCGCCCTGTTGCCGGTTGGTGCCGCGCATGTGTTGGTGCGCACGTTGACAACGCGGCGTCGGACCATGGAGCGGCAGAATGAACGTTTGCAGCAGATGAACCTTGATCTCGCTCGCAACGAGCGCCTAGCGGCGATCGGACAAATGTCCTCGGCGATATCCCATCAAATTTTACAGAAGGTGGGGTTGTTAGGATTGCAGTGTGACTTGCTACGTGAGGTGCTGCAAGAAGAAGGTGCGACTCCGACCGCCGTGGTGACCGAGGCGCAGGGGCGAGTCGAGCAGCTTGACCACACACTGAATGACCTGAATCGGACGTTGTCCGACCTCCTCGTCTTTTCGCGCGATTTTGAGCTTCACTGTGAGCCGTGTGAGCTCGATCACTTGGTGAGTGAAGTGGTTGAGGAGCTGCGGGCGGCAGCCATAGCCCGTCGTGTTGTGATTGCCTATCGCTGCGAGGGGACGGTTGTGCCGTTAGCCGTGGATCGCATTAAGCTCAAACAAGCCTTATTTAATCTGCTCAAGAACGCGGTTGAAGCCTCGCCAGCGATGGGTGAGGTTGTTGTGACGCTCGGTGCCAGTGACCAGCGAGTGACTATCGCAATGCAGGATCACGGGCAGGGGATTGGCGCGGCGGATTTCCCGCGACTGTTTTCCCCATTCTTTTCCACGAAAGAAAAGGGAACGGGGCTCGGGCTCACGTTTGCGCAAAAGATCGTTGAATTACACAATGGGCAAATCGTGGTCAGTAACAATCCGGATGCTGGAGCGAGCTTTCGCGTTGAACTGCCGGCGCATCAGGAAAGAGAAACCTGAAGATGAGTTTAGTCGGAAAAACCGCGTTGGTGACGGGGGCGGCGAAACGGTTGGGTCGAGGTGTTGCCCTTACACTCGCGGAGGCGGGAGCTGAGGTCATTCTGCACGTCAATTCGTCCTTGGGAGATGACGTCGCGCGAGCCATTCGGGAAATCGGAGGACATGCGGCTGTCGTGCGTGGTGATTTGTCTCGGACTGACGAGACGTTACGCGTGGCACGGGAAGCACGCGCGCTGGCGAGGGACGGAAAAATTGACATTCTCGTGAACAATGCGGCGGTGTTCACTCCGTTGCCTCTCGCGCGCACGTCACTCAGTGAGTGGCAACGGATGGTGCGGGTGAACCTGACCGCGCCTTTTATTTTCGCGCTGACGTTGGGACGAGCAATGCACGAGGCTGGGAGTGGAAAAATTATTCAGCTTGGGGATTGGAGTGGCCAACGTCCGGTGCCGGGCTATGTGCCCTACTGTGTGTCCAAGGGCGGGTTGCATGTGTTAACGGTGGCGCTCGCGAAAGCGCTCGCGCCACGGGTGCAGGTGAATGAGGTGGTATTGGGGCCAGTGCTGCTTCCCGATGAGTATGACGAGCAGGACACTCAGGTCTTACTACAGCAGATACCACTGCGGCGAGTGGGCAGTGTCGCGGGGGTGGTGAGAACAGTGCGGTTCTTCGCTGAAGCCAGCGAGTTTATCACTGGCGCTTCTTACGCGGTGGATGGAGGATTGTTGGCCAATGTTCCGGGTGGCAGCAATTCACTGTAAGTGTTGCGGCAGGGAGAGCCGGGCGCGAAGGCGTATTTGTAGCGCTCTTCAGCGGCGGCGTAGGCCAGGAGTGTTGAAGAACAGGTGCCGTAGCCGTCAAGGTGAATACAGACACTGGCACGAGGATCGAGGTCCGCGGCATGGTGAGCGAGGAGGGGATGCAGGTGCGTGAAGATGTCGCTCACGTCGTCCACTGTGGGAGAGATGGTGTGACTGACTTGCGAAAAATTCTGGAGCGAACGGGCGATGCGCGGGCATTGTTGATCATTCAGATTGCGGTTGGTGAGCAGGTGAAAGCCTGGGGTGAGTGCGACGACCTCAAACCCCTGATCGTCAGCGTAGAGCACATACGCCGCGGTCTGATCGGCAATCAGCAGGTTAAATGGGTTGTACTGTTGGGGAGACTGCGACTTGACGTAGGCGAGTGCATCGGCAACGGTCGTGTACTTGAGTGCATCAAGACAGAGGAGCCCACGAGAGCGGCGGGATGGGTCAGCCGTGGCTCCCGTGTGGCGATTCAGTAATGCGGCGATCATGCCGTGTTCGTTGATACCCAACCAGGTGCCGCCAGCGATGAGATCCTGTCCGCCATAGATCCAAGGCGCGTTCCACAGGCGCAGGGGAGACGCGGAGGGGCGATTCAAGGATTCGTCGCGATTGGCCGCGGCGACGATCGGATAGCGCGAAAACACCTGAAAGTAGAAGGCGAGCGTGCACATAATGGTGGCGGATTATAAGGAAAGAGTCCGGGCGCGCGCAAGGGGTGAAGATCGTCACGTGGGTGTACGAAAATTCTGTTCTTGTAGTTGAGTACTCGCCTTGTGTTTGTCTTTTTGCATGTGCTAGGGTAGGGCAAAATTGGGGCCGGGAGGGAGAATGTTCACTTCGATTGAGAACGTCATTAGTCAATTTTCCGAGCAGCGCTACATCTGCAACCAGCGGATCGCCACGGTCGTGTACTTGGCCACGCAT
>SHZE01000018.1 GCA_009692435.1 Deltaproteobacteria bacterium
CTGATGACTTCCTTTAGACGGGTTTTTTCTTCTTTTGTCAGTTTGACAATGGAACGCTTGGCGGGCATCTTGTTCTCCTCAAGAGTGTTGCTCACCTTCAGAGAATTAGCAATATACTACAATTTAGTTAATACGTGCCACTAGGGGAGCGTACCTATCACAAATAAGGAGGCCTGTATGCGACAAGTTGCCGTGGTTGGTGCTGGCATGACGCGGTTCGGAAAACATCAAGACCGCAGTATGAAAGACCTCGCTCGTGAAGCGGTCGAGAATGCCCTGCGATCGGCGGGGATTGAACGAGAAGCGATTGAAGCGGCTGCCGTCGGGAATGCGGTCGCTGGGCTCATTACTGGCCAAGAGTGCATCCGCGGCCAGGTCGTCCTCCGCGAGATGGGTATCGGGGGTATCCCTGTTATCAACACCGAAAATGCGTGCGCCAGTTCTTCGACCGCTTTTCACATTGCTTGGCTCTATGTGGCGTCGGGCATGTACGACACGGTGCTCGCCGTGGGTATGGAAAAACTTTTTCACCCGGATAAGAAGCGAACCTTTACCGCCATTGGCAGTGCGATTGATTTGGAGATTGCGGACGAGTTTGCCCGGCAGATGAGTGGTGAGCAAAGTGGCGGAGCCGGTGAATCTCGCAGTGTCTTCATGGACTACTATGCGAACCTTGCCCGGCAACACATGGCGCGCTATGGCACGACGCGTGAGCAGTTCGCGCAAATCGCCGCGAAGAATCATACTAACGGGAGCCTCAACCCCAATGCCCAATTCCAGACCCCACGCACGGTTGCGGACATTCTCGCGGCTCCGCTGATTGCGGAACCCCTCACGCGGATGATGTGCTCGCCCATTGGGGATGGAGCGGCGGCGGTAATTATCACGAGCGCGGAGAAAGCCCGCCAACTCACGACCAAACCGGTCTTTGTCCGAGCCTCGATCATCGGTTCCAGCCAAGAACATGCTCCTGATGCCCCCGGCATTGTGACCAAGACTTCGCAAAAAGCGTACAGCATGGCTGGTATCAGCCCCAGTGAAGTACAGGTGGTCGAAGTGCACGATGCCACGGCCCCAGCGGAATTGCTGATCTATGAAGAACTTGGTCTGTGCGGTGCCGGTGAGGGGGGGAAATTGATTGCTGACGGCGTGACACAAATCGGTGGTCGTATCCCAGTGAATCCGAGTGGCGGGCTGCTCGCGAAAGGGCATCCGGTTGGGGCAACTGGGGTGGCGCAGATCTCCGAGATTTTCTGGCAACTCCGTGGGGAAGCGGGCAAACGCCAGGTGACCGGAGCGAAAGTCGGCCTCACTGAGAACGGCGGTGGCGTGCTCGGTGGCGAGAATGCCGTCGCGTCCGTGCATATCTTTACCGTGTAATTTGCCAGATGCCCTTTTGAGGGAAATTCACTCAATCCCCCTCACCCTAGCCCTCTCCCAACCGGGAGAGGGAACTCGGATCCTTCCACTACCGCGCCTTGAGCGTGAGCGTGTGATGCACTTTTCCTTCCTGATCCCGAATCTCGGCGGTGAGCGCGCCGTTCCTCCCATTCACTTTCACCACGCCAAAATTAAAGAAGCCGTTCTCCTCGTATAAAATCGTGGGGTGAAAGCTGTGATCCAGGGAATCCAGATTCCCAGTGATCGCACTGAGCGGACCGCTGATGAACTCGTGAAAATCCGGATTCCCGTCGTTGTTCGGGTCATAGGAAAAAAAGCGGGCGACATGGATGTCCGTTGACAGCCAGACCACGTTGCGCATCCGTTTCTCTTGGAGTGTTGAGATAATAGTCCGCAGCTCTGTAGTGAACCCATCCGCGATGGATCCTCCTCCCCAGCCGTCGTGCCCAGTAAGAATACGACCGGCATGGGCCGAAAGTGGAACGCCGGACACCACGATTTTCCAGGTCGCGGGTGAAGAGATCAGTCCATCAAGGAACCAGCGGAGCTGAGCGGGACCGAGCATGGTCTTGCCTGGCCCATCTTGCTGTCCATTTGGGCTGCGATACTGCCGAGTGTCGAGTAGGAACAGCTCCACTCGTGTGCCCCAGCGAAATGAGCGGTATAAACGGTGCGGCTCTTCGGGGACACGCCGTAGCGGAAAGTAGTCAAAAAAGGCGTGTAAGCCGATTGGCGTCAGGGGTTCGCTTGGTCCGGAAAAATCATTCTTGACTTCGTGATCGTCCCAAATAGGGTACAGTGAGGTGGTCGCGAGCAAGTCTTTTAAGAACCGGTCTTCCCGTTGATAGCGGTGTTTCGCCCAAAATTGCTCTTGCGTACTGGCGACGAAATCGGCTCCTGGGGTATTGGGTGGCGAGGGGCACCGTGAGTCAGCGTAGATCGTATCGCCCCCGAAGATAAAAAAATCCGCATTGACGGCCTTCATCGGAGCAAAAATGGCGTAGTCTGGTTGGCGACAAAATCCTTGTCCCCCAAGATCACCACCCCATAAGAAGGTCACATCTTGCCGCTGGGCTGGGAGCGGCGCGGTGACAAACGTGCCGGAAGTCGCCTCCCGCAGCTCCGACGACTGCGCGCGCACGCGATAATAATACCGGGTGGCGGGTTGAAGCGCGGGGAGCGTGACTGTCCCGGCAAAGTCAGTGGTCGCTGAAACAGCCGCGGTTTGCGTCTCCTGACCGGTCGCGAAACTTGGGTCGGTTGCATACTCGACCGTGAATGCCGGTGCCCCGCCGGTCCGAGCCCAAATACTCGCGCTGGTTGCCGAGATCTCTCCGCTGGCAATGCCATGCGGAAGCGGGGTCGCTTGCACCTTTAGGCTCGGGAGCAGCAATCCAGAGAAGAGGAACAAGTGGAATAGACGTTGATACCGTTGACCCATAGTGCATGGCCTCTATCATGCGACGGGTCACGCGGCTACACGAGAGGCTCGTTCAACGAAATCCGTGATCTGGAGGTGTGTATTGTCGTTGCTGTCAGCCTTGCTGTTGGGGATATTGCAAGGATTTACCGAATTTCTGCCGGTCAGTAGTTCTGGTCATTTGGTGCTCGCGCAAAAACTGCTCCCAGGTTTTTCCCAGCCTGGCGTCTTGTTCGATGTCACCATCCATCTTGGTACGTTAGTGGCCGTCTGCCTCTACTTCCGGAAGGATTTATGGGCGCTGCTGTGGTCCGTGATTCCGGGCCACGAGCCGGGAGTGGACACCGCTCCCAATCAGCGTCTCCTCTGGCTCCTCTTCCTGGGTTCTGTGCCGACTGTCGTCCTTGGCTTGTTCTTTCGCAAGCAGTTTGAGGCGATGTTCGATGACATCTTCGGAGCTGGAATCTGGTTCATTATCACTGGTGTTTTGCTGTTCATCACTGATCGAGTGACGACAGCGGACCGGTCATTCTCAGCGATGAGTGCTCTCGATGCCCTCATTATCGGGTTGGCTCAAGGAATATCGATTATTCCCGCGTTGTCGCGGTCTGGGGCGACTATTGCCGCGGGGGTTTTCCTTGGCCTCGAACGTGGATTGTTGGTGCGTTACTCTTTTCTCTTATCGATTCCCGCCGTCGCTGGGGCTTTTCTGCTGGAACTTGTGTCCCATCGGCATGAAACATTCCACAGCGCCGATCTGCTGGCCTACGGAGTGGGGACGCTTGCCGCGCTTGTCATTGGGTATTGGAGCATCGCGGTCCTGCTCAACCTGACTCGTTCGCGACGGCTGTCCATGTTTGCTTATTATTGTTGGGCTATCGGTCTCGTGGCGCTGGTGGTGGGTAATGGATGAAAAAAGGCCCGCAGGATAAAAGGAGGGGAAACCTGCGGGCCTTGAGCACCGCTCAGGAGGGGAAGTCCTGTGCGGTGAAACTGTTGATGGGTGTAAGGTACCAGCGTGTCGCTCCTGAATCAACATAAGAGCAGTAAATAAAATTTTTATTACTTGTTAGCGTTGCTACTATATAGAGGCGGTGGCCACAAGAGTGGAGACCCGACCGGGGGCGGAACCAGCGCTGGTCGTTAAGGACGAAAGCGAAGAGCCTTCATGATGACGTGGGCGATCATATTTTGTTCCTGCACCCCGTGAAACAAATACGCCTGGGGGCCGGTGGCAAAAATCGCGACGTCTTCTCCGCCATGCGTTTCCATCGCGAATGGCACGGTCGTCTCCTGGAGATACTGAGGATTGGTGGTATCAACGTTGGTCAAGTCTGGCCGCCCGCTGGTGATGCCACTGAAGCGATCCGGTTGATGCGGAAACGACTTCGGACCCGACGGGATCGTTTCCTTCCGCGCGGCATCGTGTGACTCGCCCGTATAGCCAGGACCGTTGGCATAACTCAGGGTGGTATAGGGTAGCCCAAGGAGATCATGCGCGAGCTCGGTTTTGTTCGCCTCCATGACTTTCCCAAGGATCGGATTGCCTCGCTTAGGATAGCCAGCGATGGTGAACACATGGCTATGATCCGCGGTGACAATGATTAATGTGTCGCGCGGATTCGTGGTGTCCTTGGCAAGTTGTACGGCCTTGGAGAGCTCAATGGCCTCGGTCAGCGCTCGATACGCATTGCCCGCGTGGTGAGCATGATCGATACGACCACTTTCGACCATCAAGAAAAAGCCCTTTTTGTTCCTGCGGAGAATGGCAATTGCCTTGGCGGTCATCTCACTCAGTGCGGGCTCCCCTCCCACATCTTGAGGGCGATCATGCTCGAACTTCAGATGTGATCGCTCAAAAAGACCGAGCAGATGGTCTGTCGTCGCGGGATTGACCTCGGTGAACCGGACATTATTCCAGACGAACGCCGCCCTGGGATATTTGGTGAGCCATTCCCGGGTGAGGTCACGTTCATCTTTGCGACTGCCGGTTTTTCCAGGATCCTCGGGATCATTGAGCGAGAGGGGAAGGAAGTGTTCTCGCCCTCCACCCAGGGCTACCTCAAGGCCGTTGCCAAAAGGGAACTCGATTAACTGTCGAGCAATATCAGGGACCGTCGCGTCAGGAGGGCGAGGAGTCGTATCTCCTTCCCAATCGCGATCCGACGTATGGGCATAACAGGCAGCCGGGGTTGCGTGTGTGAGTCGCGCCGTCGAGACCACCCCGGTGGAGAGGCCCTTCTCTTCGGCCATTTCGAGGACGGTCTTCAGGTGATGTTGCTTAATGAGTTCGCCATCGGACTCGCCCAGTTTGACAAATTGGTCAACTGAGATGAGACGGTCATTGGTCTTCACGCCCGTCACCATCGCGGTCATGGTTGGCGCGGAATCAGGTGTTTGCTGGTTCACACTATAGGTCTTCGACAGGGCCACGTAGGGGAACTTTTCAAAACTCAACTGGTTCTCTTCGCCACTGTCGCCCCGCAGTTGTCCTTCGAGGATGCGGGCCGCGGTGATGGTGGAAATTCCCATGCCATCACCAATAAAGAGAATGACGTTTTTCGCGGGCGCGGTGTTACGCGTGAGGCTCTCGGCTCGCTGAACCGCACGTTGCCCGGCGGTGAACCATTCCTGTGGAGTATTGGGGCCAGCGGCGCGCGCGGTGAAGGACGCTGCAATAATGAGGAGACAGACTCCCTGTACAATTGCTGTGACCGTCCTCTTCATTCCTTCCCTCTTCCGCGGGTGATCCGCCCGTGTTCCCGGGTTACTTCGCGGCTTGCGGTGGAGCGACCACGCCACAGGCCATGCGGCCCCCGGCATTGCCGGTCGGGTCGGTGGTGTAATCATCCGCCCCGGCGTGCAGCACCAGCGCCGAGCCATCGGCATCGGCAAGGGTGTGATCTCCCGCCGTTAATGTGACATGAGGAATGACCGTTTCGATGGTGACGGCGCCACTGTCAGAAACGATGACGTTGGGCAGGTCGCCAGTATGTGAACCTTCCGCGCTGCGCAGGCCATGTTTCTTACTCATCGGATTGAAGTGTCCACCCGCGGTCGTGAACTCCGGTCCTTCACACTTGCCCACCGCATGCACGTGAAAGGCATGCGGTCCGGGAGTGGCTTTGGAGAGCGCAAGCCGCACCAGGACTCCGTTGGGAATTTGCAGTAGTTTCGCCGTTCCGACTTCTTTCATATCACCGCCGTTGAGCGTGACGGTCTGGGCCTCAGCCCACGGATCTTTCTTATCCTGAGCATTCACGGGGACCCCAAGTAGGGACATGGCCACAATCAGCGCCGTAGAAAACCTCGAAAATTTCATATCGTTCTTCCTCCTGTGACGGGGTGTTTATTCTCCAGGAACAAAAATTTTCATGGCCCCCGCGCGAAACTCCAAGGCCCGTTCCTTCACTATTTGCGGGTAGGTGTGATAGAGCCGCCCGCCAAGACCGAGAAACGATTCAACGTCCATGTCTTCCAACTCAAGGGCAGCGATGGATTGCGTCGCCTCGTCCTTGGTTTTCGCCGCGAGCAAGGCATCGTATATCTGCTGACTCTCCGACAATTGGAAATCCCCACGGCTGGGAAGCGCCTGGCGATCCTGCATGCTCTGGGGAAAAAACTCCAGCAGATAGCGAAGCGCCTTCAGTTCGTGGCGTTGTTGATCAAGCTTGCGAATCATCGTGACCACGGCGGGTCCTCCAGAGGGTTGCGGTTTTTCCATCACGCGATAACATGCAAGGCTATGGCGGTTACGGAACATAAAGGCAAGGCCCATCGCGTCGTGCGGTGCGCGATCATCACGGCGAGTGACACCCGCACGGAAGAGACCGACACTAGCGGCAAGAAGATCAAAGACCTCCTGGCTACCCACAATCATCCCGTGGTGTCCTATCAAATCCTCAAGGACGAACCGCTGCTTATCACCAACGCGGTCCGCGCCCTACTCGATCAATCCGATGTTGATGCCATCATGCTCAACGGCGGGACCGGCATCGCGCCGCGCGATTCAACCTTCGAGGCGATTCAGGGACTCTTAGAGAAAGAGATCAGTGGTTTCGGGGAACTCTTCCGCATGTTGAGCTACCAAGACATTGGCTCGGCGGCGATGCTGACCCGCGCGACCGCGGGGGTCGCCAATGGCAAAGTGGTCATCTCACTGCCAGGGTCCACTGGCGCGGTCGAACTGGGCATGACCAAGCTCGTGCTCCCTGAACTCGGGCACATGCTGTTCCTCCTCCGAGGCGAACGTCATGGGCATTAACTCCTCCGCGCCTCCGCGCCTCCGCGTGAGAATTTCTTCGATGAGGCAAGCCTCATGCGGATAACGCTACGCTACTTCGCCTCCGTGCGAGAAAAGCTCAAACGCAGCGAAGAAGAGCGAGAAATTCCATCGGGAGCAACGGTCCGCACAGTCTGGGATATACTGAAACGGGAACATCCCGAACTCAGTGCTATGGAGAAAGCGATGTCCTTCGCAGTGGCTCAAGAATACGTTGACAGAGATCACCCCCTTCAAGATAATGACGAGCTCGCAGTTATTCCGCCGGTCAGTGGTGGGTGTTATGCCTGAAGAACAACGCATCTGGTGTGCGATCACCAACAGTCCAATCGCCATGCAAGAGCTGACCGACTTCGCAGCCGACCCTGCGGCGGGAGCGATGGCCACTTTTGTCGGAATGACGCGCAATACCAATGACGGGCGTCGCGTGATTCGTCTCGAATATGAGTGCTATCCCGGCATGGCCGAAAAAGAGATGCGCAAAATCGCCGCCGAGGTATTGGCCCGCTGGTCGATTCGCAAGATCGCCATGATGCATCGACTTGGGCAGGTCGATATTGGTGAGGCCAGTGTGGCGATTGCCGTTTCTTCTGGTCATCGCCATGCGGCATTCGAGGCCTGTCATTTCGCCATCAATCAACTGAAAGAAATCGTGCCAATTTGGAAAAAAGAACTGTACGAAGGCGGTGAGCTGTGGATCGGGTCGCAAACCGGAACCACGGGGTCGTGGCAACGAGTCCAGGAGGAGAACGCGTGAGAAACATTCGCAAGGCTGTGCATGCTGGTTACTGTTGGGGAGTTGAGCGTGCCATTGATATGGTGATCCAAACGACGGAAACCCACAAAGAGGTTCCTGTCCGTACCCTGGGGCCCATTATTCACAACCCCCAGGTCGTGCAATCCCTCGCCGAAAAAGGCGCGAGCACTATTGATTCTCTTGATGAGATGCCAGCGGGTGGAACGGTGATTATCCGCACGCATGGCGTGGCCCCTGAAACCTACCAACAAGCCGAGAGCAAAAAATTGACGGTGGTCGATGCGACATGTCCACTAGTAACGCTGGTGCAGAATCGCGCGAAACAATTGGTCAACGAAGGCTACCACCTGGTCATTTTCGGCAATGCCAAGCATCCAGAAGTCATTGGCACGATCGGCCATGCGGGTGGCCATGCCACGGTGGTCGAGAAACCCGAAGATGCTCGCACAGTCAAGCTCGCGAATAAAAAAGTCGGGGTCGTTGTCCAAACGACACAAGAGACTGAACGTCTCAGTGAGTTCCTTTCCTACCTTGCGCCTCGCTGCAAAGAACTGAAGGTCTTTAACACGATTTGCAATCCGACGATTGAGCGCCAGGATGCGGCGCGCGACTTGGCGAGAGAAGTCCAAGTCATGATTGTCGTGGGTGGCAAAAATAGCTCGAACACCCGGCACCTCGCGACGGTCTGTAAACAAGAAGGCGCGATCACCTATCACATTGAAGAACCGATGGAAGTGGAACCAGGTTGGCTGGTGGGAGCACAAGAGATTGGTGTCACTGCCGGGGCCTCGACACCGGGGTGGCTGATGGACCATGTGATTGCCCGCATCCACGAACTCGAACAGCAGCAACCGCTCACGGCATCATTATGAAAGACGTTCGCACGCTTGGCATTGTGGGCTCCGGCCAAATGGGCAGCGGAATCGGTCAAGTCGCCGCCCAGGCCGGATACTCCGTTATTCTGTACGACATTACACAGCCGATCGTGGATCGTGCCATTGAGAACCTCCATCGCGGGATGGTGCGCCTGACCGAGCGCGGCAAGCTCTCGGAAGAAGAACAACAGGCTATCCTGGGCCGGTTCCGTGGCACGGCCAATATGAACGATCTGCGTGATGCCGACCTGATTATTGAAGCCGCGCCTGAAGACTACGAACTCAAAAAGAGTATTTTTCAGCAGCTTGATACGATCGCGCGGCCAGAGGTGATTCTCGCCAGCAACACGTCGTCGATCTCGCTGACGCAATTGGGAGCCGTCACCAAACGCCCGGAAAAAGTGATCGGTATGCACTTTATGAACCCCCCAGTGGTGATGCAACTGGTGGAGATCGTGCGGGGGTTAGCGACTGGGGAGGACACTCTTCAGGTTGTCGATGCGCTCGCCAAGAAAATGGGCAAGATCACCATTCTCGCCAAGGACTATGCGGGCTTCATCGTGAACCGCATCCTGCTGCCGATGATCAACGAGGCGATCTACGCCCTCTATGAAGGGGTCGGGGGCGTGACCGACATTGACCAGGGGATGAAGCTAGGGACAAACCAGCCAATGGGTCCGCTGGCGCTAGCGGATTTAATCGGTCTTGATACTTGTCTTGCTGTATTAGAGCGGCTCCATCACGGACTCGGCGACGACAAATATCGCCCGTGCCCACTGCTGCGGAATTATGTCGCGGCTGGGTATCTTGGACGTAAAGCGGGGAAAGGGTTCTACGATTACGGGAAGGCGTGAGGAATAAAACGTAACGCGTAAAGAAGAGAAAAAGGTGGGCATGAGTACCAACTGTTTCTTTTTACGTTTTATATATTTACGCTTTACGCCCCCACCATCCCCATCCGTTGTAATCGCGTGACGTGCATCTGAATGATCGCCATCGGGAACTGGGCGATCATCTCCTCCAACTTATCGGCTGGTGTCTGCCCAGTGATGACCCCAGAATAGTGCTGGACCAATTGCTCTTGCATGGCAAGTAGGTGTTCCCGCAGTTCCGGTTTCCGCGCCAGATACTCCATGATCTTCTTCTCGCCGTACTCGACATGACTTTCTTCGTCACGGATGACACGCTGAAGCCCACGACGAATCGCCGTGTCGGCAATCACATCATGGTAGAAGTAGATCAACACAAGCGCGAGCCCTTCCCCGACCACCATCGACTCAAAAAGCATCTCTTCCCAGGTCTGACTGATGGCGACGTGCAAGTCATCCATGTCGCGCAGCACTGCTTGTGAAGGTTCCGCCTTGTACTGTTGCAAAAGCCGACGAAAGATGGCGGTGTGACGGGTTTCGTCACGAGTCTGCTTGACGATCTCCAACATCCCTTCCAAGTCTGGGGCCTTGGTGACCCATTGGCCGATTTTGACCGCTCCCACTTCTCCGTAGAATAAATGGCTGAGCGCGCGCAGGATGGCTTCTCGGTCCGTTTCCATCGAAAACCGCGGGGCATCACGGTGTAAGGTCATCTCCTCCCGCGTCAACAACATATCCACATCCTCCTACACACAATAAACATTGGGGGAGAAATGTAGCAAGTTCGATGGAAATTGCTATTCGGTGTGAGTGTGGTGCCAATGCAGCGAACCTAAGAGCGCGTCGAGGCGATGGCGTTCACTCCACTGGGCGGGTTGCTGTGCCCAGAAGTGCTTCACGCCATCGGGACCACCAAGTGTTTGCAACCCTCGCCGACCAACTTCATGGAGGACTTCACTCGTGGCCCAGGCCAGCGTTTGTTCGGTGCGTTTCGGGGTCAGTGTGTCATGAGAGACAAGATGGTGATGATGCGCACGGATGGCGGCATCAAGATCCTCGAGATGCAGGTTCGTCGCGGCACTCACTGCTAACACCGGGCGAGCCCATGCCTGTCGTTCAAGGGACAGCGCGGCTTGCACATCGGCCATTGCTTTGCGTGCGAGAAGTTCATCATCTGCTTTATTGACCGCGAGAATGTCGGGAATTTCCATGACTCCAGCTTTGATAAACTGGAGGACATCACCGGAAAACGGTTGGACGACTAACACAACAGTATCCGCGATGTGGACAACGTCCGTTTCACTCTGGCCGACACCGACTGTTTCCACGATCACCACATCGCACAGATGGCGCAGCAGAAAAACCGCCGCGAACGCCTCGCGACTCAGTCCACCAAGACGATCACGGGCGGCGAAACTTCTGATGTACACAGGGGCATGCGGTGGAACCTGCATGCGGCCACGATCACCAAGCAGTGCCCCACCAGAGACCTTGCTAGAAGGATCAACCGCGACCACTGCTAAGCGACGGTCCTCGCATGCCGCAATCTCGATTAACCGGGAGATCAACGAGCTTTTGCCAACGCCCGGCGGGCCGGTCATGCCAACAATATGCGCGGGAGCAGGAAACGCAGTGAGGTCGTCGAGCAGTGCGAGTGCTTGTGCTTGCCGCGCGGGACGACGATCTTCAAGAAGATTCAGCGCGGCGGCGATGGATTTGCGCTCGAACCGGAGAAGGGTGGAGATGTCGATGGGTGGGCGCTGGATACTCACGGGAGATGTTAGTCAGTTACGCGTGCGCCGCCTCGGCGACATCCACCATGTCTGAAAGAATCTTCATCATCTCAAAATCTTTTGGCGTGTAGACCCGTGCCACGCCGGCCGCGCGCAACTCCCGCGCATCGTCCTCTGGAATAATCCCGCCCACCACGATCGGCACGTCAGTTAAGCCTTCAGCTTTCAGTCCAGCCATGACTTCTGGTACTAATCGTAGATGCGAACCAGAGAGAATGCTCAAGCCGATGAGGTGAACACCTTCATCTCGTGCACTGGCGACAATCTGCTCCGGGGTCAGACGTATGCCTTCGTAGACCACCTCCATGCCCGCATCGCGGCACCAGACCGCGATCTGTTCCGCGCCATTCGAGTGTCCATCGAGACCGGGTTTTCCGATCAACACCTTGAGGGGGCGACCGAGCGTGTCCGCCGATTTCCGCACGCGGCTGCGTAACTGCTCCAAGCGCTCAGCACCATCGCCGTTGCCATTCGCGACTCTAGCGACGACCGCGCCGCCGATGCCGGTTGGGGCACGAAACTCGCCAAATACTGCTCTGAGCGCCTGTGCCCATTCTCCGGTGGTGACTCCGGCATGGGCACAACGAATCGATACCGGCATGATGTTTGTGCCGTTGACCGCGGCCTCGCGTAAAGTGGAGAGTGCGTCCGTCACCGCGGCTTGACTCCGGGCGGCACGAAACGCGTGCAGTCGAGTCAGTTGGTCGCGTTCGGCCTCCTCGTCCACTTTGAGGATTGATGAGGACTCACCGTTATAGAGCGGCGAGGTCGCTGTTTCGCGAAAGGAATTGACCCCGACGACCACTTGTTCCCCACCATTGATCCGGCGTTGCCGTTCAGTGAGGCTCGCCACCAGCTGTTCCTTCACGTAATTCAACGCGGAGATGACGCCCCCAAAATCGAGCACGCGCTCAACCTCGGTCCAGGCCATGCGTTTGATCTCGATGGTTTTCGCCTCAATGACCTTGCTGCCTTCGAAGATGTCTTCGTACTCCAAGATGTCGGTTTCGTAGGCAAGGATCTGCTGGATACGGAGACTCCATTGCTGATCCCACGGTCTAGGGAGGCCAAGGGCTTCGTTCCAGGTCGGTAGTTGCATCGCGCGACAGCGCGCATTCTTACTTAATGTCACCCCAAGTGCTTCGAGGACGATCCGGGGGACATTGTTCTCCGGTTGGGCTTCGGTGAGGCCGAGGGAATTGACTTGTACGCCATAGCGGAAGCGGCGGAGCTTTGGGTCGCTGATGCCGTAGCGATCACGGGTCAACTCGTCCCACAATTGTCCAAAAGCGCGGAGCTTGCAGATTTCCTCAATGAACCGCAGTCCCGCGTTGACGAAGAAGCTGATTCGACCAACCGCGTCGGTAAATTGCGCGGCGCTCAAGTTACCGGTCGTCTTTACCGTGTCGAGGACCGCGATGGCGGTGCACAGGGTATAGGCAACCTCCTGGACGGGCGTGGCTCCGGCTTCTTGCAAGTGGTACGAGCAAACGTTGATCGGATTCCACTTCGGCACCTGAGTGACGGTGTAGGTAATGGTATCGCTCGTCAGGCGCAGACTCGGTCCCGGCGGGAAAATATAGGTCCCGCGCGAAAGATATTCTTTCACGATGTCGTTCTGTGTGGTGCCTTGCAGGACCTTGGGATCGACGCCTTGACGTTCAGCGGCGGCGATGTAGAGGGCGAGGAGCCACGCTGCCGTGCCGTTGATGGTCATGGAGGTATTCATCCGGTCAAGCGGAATACCAGCGAAAAGTGTCTCCATATCGCCGATATGACTCACCGGTACGCCGACTTTGCCGACTTCGCCACGTGCCACCGCCTCGTCGCTGTCGTACCCAGTCTGGGTCGGCAGATCGAACGCGACTGACAGTCCCGTCTGCCCTTTACTCAAGTTCAATCGGTAGAGTTCATTACTGGCCTTCGCGGTCGAGTGGCCGGAGTAAGTACGCATGACCCAGGGAGCTTCTTCTTTCATGGGCGTTGATCCCCTTGTCCTCACTTGATTTCGAGCAGCTCTTTCTTAAAATCCATGACAACACGAAAATGTTTGAGAAAGCTGAGGCCAAGGAGTCCTTCAATCTCGGCTAACTCTGGAATATCGTGGCAAATCACCTCAACATCTCGAAGAGAGAGTTCCCGCAACGCAATGCGAGAGACCGTTAGCTTCGGCACTTCCAAGACTCCATTCGCGGTGATGATTGGTACTCGATCCGGGCTTCCTGCCGGGTCGTGCCCCAAGTCCTTGGCGAGGTCCCAAGATATTGCCGTGTAGGCAGCTCCGGTGTCGAGCAGCATGTCCACTTCCCGAGCAACCCCCGATCCTTCAACACGGACCCGTTGGAGAATAATGGGGATTGCAAAAAACTGTCGCACGAGAACATAACCTCATATCCTGGCCGGATCGGAGGACCAGCAAAAGTGATATAGGCATCTTTCACCGCTCGTGCGCGTAAGCGCTGATGGACGGCACGCCGATCTTTATCATGATCAAGCACCTGTCCACGCACGTCATCAATGTCTTTCCCTTCTTTTTCCACTTTGAAGGCGATCCATTCTTGCGGGTAGCGTTGTTTAGCTTTTCCTAATGTGGTCGTCACGAAATTCCCCTTCTACCGCCGCGAAATCAGTTGCAGCAACACTCCATGCGTGTGTTTCGGACTAATGAAGGCAATCTGGCCACCATCGGATGCTTTAGCGATGTTGGCTTTAATCCCTTTGGCTTCGAGTGTGGACAGTGCACCAGGCAAGTAGTCGATGTCGAGCGATAACAGATACATACCCTCGCCACTCTTAGTGAGGAACTGCGCGATCGGACTTTTCTCGCCGAGTGGAGAGACAAATTCAATCTTGGCGTCTCCAATCGGCATGAAGGTATTGCGAATACCCAGTGCCGGTACTTCACCCGCCGGCTCGCGAGAAAGGCCAAAATTCTTCTGGTACGTCGCCACGCCAGCTTCGAGATCATTGACAGCAATGACAACGTGGTCGAGTCGCTTCGCGGTAAAGGTGCGATTGCGCGCCTCGCCAAGTAGGGACGCATGTTCGGAGTGATCGACGGGTTGGGCGTACTCGACCAACACGCTGCAACAGGCTTGGGGGTGCAGAAAGGCAATGATCCCCGCGAGCCCGGTGCGCGATTTCTGGTCGATGAGCTTGATGCCTTTGTCTTTGGCTCCTTGCAATTCCGTTTCGATATTATCGGTCTCGAAACACAGATGGTGGAGCCCCCCGCCTTTTTTCTCTAGGAAACGAGCAACCCCGGAGTCTGGGGTAATGGGCTCCAACAATTCGATTTCGCTCTCGCCAATCGGCAACAGCGCGGCTTTGACGCCTTGGTCTTGCATGGTGGCCATCTTGCCGAGCGGCAAACCAAGGGTGTCTTTGTAGAACTCGAACGCTTCTTCGAGCTTGCGGACGACGATGCCAACGTGGTGGATTTTTTTCAGCATGGAAACCTCTCTGCAATGATGAATTAAGAATTAAGGGTGAAGAATTAAGAGTGAAAAGGAAGACATTTTTTCATTCTTCATTTTTCATTCTTCACTCTTCATTGAGTTGGTTATCCCACTCTCTTCATTTGTTCCAAAATATCATAGCCGGTGATCGACTTACTCTTGGCGGCCTGCTCGGCGAGGTATGCGGGCGTGACCTTGCCAGCTTGCACCGCTTTGGCGAGGTCCATCAACGCGATTTTGATTGTCGCCTCGTCGATCATTTCGCCGGTTTCCGGGTCCGGCATCGAGCCTCCACCTTTCTCGTGGTAGAGGTTCAGCACACGGGTGCCATACTGAATCTGTTTCTCGTTCGGCGTGTAGCAGTCGTTGGCAAGCTGCGCCTGCTGCGGATGAATCACCCACGTGCCATCCATCCCCAGGTTCGCGGCTCCTTCGTTTTTCTCGCGCAGTCCGGCTTCGATCTCCGCGATCTTTTCTTTTGAGTCATCTTTGCGCCAGAGCGGGAGATAGACGTTATCAATGGCATGGAGGCCAGCAGCCTTGGCTGCCACGACCACCGCTTGTTTGGAATAGAGGAAATTGATGTTCTGGTTCTTGACCACTTCACGGATACCCAAGGTCGCCGCGAAATCGGCGATGCCAAAAATCAGACCCGCCATCCGAGGAGAAGCTATCGCGATGTCGTAGGCTTTGACGATCGCTTGTGGAAGCTCGATCAGTGACTCAATCTGGACGTGGGTTTTCCAGCCCGCTTGTTTCTCCAGATTATCAAGCAAAGAAGAGACATACTTGATGTCATCCGGTCCGTGAACCTTGGGGAGAATGATGCCGTGAAATTTGTCCACCGCATCCAAGACGATGGCTTCAAGATCACCAAGGAAGAACTCAGAGCGAATGTTGTTCGGTCGCACGGTGATCACTTTCTTGCCAAAATCGAGAGTATTGAGGGCTTCAACCACACATTGGCGACTCTTGGGACCCTTAAACTCGTAAGGGCAGGCGTCTTCAAAGTCCATCATCACGTGATCAACCGGCGACTTGACTGAGTCGGCAGCGTTTTGATGGAGCTTCATACTATGGCCCGGATACGTCATTTCCGTGCGGGGAATCACAAAACGCTTGCCTCTATCGAGTACAAACATAACTTCCTCCTGTGGATTTGCTTGTGGCTTATGGCCTATGGCGAATTGCTTATGGCCTGCTCACTTCGTTCGCTTTATGGCGTCTATAGCAGAAGCTTTCCTGCCATAGAGTGAGCGTAGCGAACGAGCCATACGCTATAGAGCGAGTGAAGCGAGCGGGCCATTCGCCCCTAGCCATTTAGCAGATGATCCCGCTCTAGCCCAGGGTGGTAGGGGATGGTAAGAAGCCTGTCTCAATACCTTTTCCAGCCTATCAGAGTGAGGAGATTTTTATGACTGACACGCTCCGACAGACGACTACGATTGTCGATGCCCTGCAGAAGCTACGAGACGAGGCACTCCATCAAGGGCGGCGCATCACCGAGAACGGAAAAGGGATTGATGACCACCAACCTCATGCTGAACGGCTGGCATACTTGGCGACCGAGGTGGAAGCGGCTCGTGCCTTGTTCGCGTATGCTCAGGAAGCACAGGAACATGGAGAAGGTGACGCCAGTGAAATGGCACTCGGTTTCGCGGCGGAAGTTGGTCACAAAGTCTTGGGACAGGCCGATGTCCATCTGACCGACTTTGGGTTTCCCGAATCGTTTTTGGCGGAAACCCTCGGACGAAACGATGTGAAAGCGGCGATTCGGGTCGGTGCGCATGAAAGCCGTTTCCGTCAGATTGGTCGTGGGGTCATTGCCAACCGTGGGGTCAACAATACCTGGCTGGAGAATGACATCGCGGTGATGACGAGGGACTCGGTGCGACAGTTTGCCCGCAGTGAGGTGTCGCCGGTCGCCGAGCGGGTGCATCGCCATGACGAGTTGATTCCTGAGACGATTATCCAACAAATGGCGGAGTTGGGGTTCTTCGGCATGTCGGTCCCGGAAGAATATGGTGGCGGTGGTATGGGCAATCTGGCGATGATTATCACTACCGAAGAGCTGTCATGTGCCTCGTTGGGTGTGGCGGGGAGCTTGATTACCAGGCCAGAGATTCTCACAAAAGCGTTGTTGCGTGGTGGGACCGAAGCGCAAAAGAAAAAATGGCTGCCACCGATTGCCGAGGGCAAACTCATGGTGGCTATCTCGGTAACTGAACCAGACACAGGGTCCGATGTGGCCTCGGTGGCATGTCGAGCCGAAGCCGCGACGGTCGGTGGCAAAGCGGGCTTTCTCATTAACGGAGCCAAAGCCTGGTGCACCTTCGCTGGGCGCGCCGACATTATCGCGTTATTGGCGCGCACTAATCCTGATCCCCGTTCTGGTGCGCGTGGCGTCTCACTCTTCATCGTCGAGAAAGACCAATTCCCCGGTCATTCGTTCGAGATGCGACAACCGACGGGCGGTCTTCTTCAGGGAACGGCAATCCCGACTCTGGGGTATCGTGGCATGCATTCCTACATTCTCAATTGCGAGAACTATTTTGTGCCGGCGGAGAATCTCGTGGGTGAAGAAGGTGGGCTCAATAAAGGTTTCTACTTACAGATGGCGGGATTCGCGGCGGGGCGCTTACAGACTGGTGGCCGAGCAACAGGGTTAGCGCAAGCCGCGCTGGAAGTCACGGCGACCTATGCCAACGAACGCAAACAATTCGGCAATGCGCTGGGCGATTTTCAACTCACCCAGTACAAACTGGGTCGCATGGCGACACATACCGCCGCCGCCCGGCAACTGGCCTACGCGGCCGCGCCAGCAATGGATAAAGATGAATCCGCCGCGGTGACCGCGGCCATGGCGAAGCTCTTAGCGTGTGATGTGGCGGTATGGGTCACGCAGGAAGGGCAGCTCATTCATGGTGGATGGGGCTATGGGGAAGAGTACGCCATCTCTCGCTATGTGGTCGATGCGCTGGTGTTGCCGATCTTTGAGGGAGTGAAACCGATTCTCGAATTGAAGGTGATTGCGAGGACGTTACTGGCGTAAGTCAGTTCCCAGTTGCGAGTAGTGAGTAAAAAGAGAGGGCAATTGTCAATTGATTTTTCTTTTTACTCACTACTCATCACTCATCACTCGCGACTCTCTTCATGCGTAGTGACCCCGTCGCTTCACCGCCATCTCCCGCTCCAAGTAGAAAATTTCCATCTTCTCCCATGCGTCGCCTTTGCGCGGGAATTTGTGGCCACGCAGGATCGTTGCCACGATGCCAAGGTCCGGGCGGCCAGGATACTCGCGCTTGCCCGTTATTTCAGTTGTCGCGAATACCGTATCTCCGACAAATACCGGCCCTGTGTGTCGTCCTGTGATGTAACTCACGTCACCCAGCGCATTATCGCCAACGTCGGGACAGGACAGCCCCAAGCACAGGTTGAACGGAATGCCGCCGTACACGATCAACTGTCCACCGATGTACTTCTGCGGGTTCTGGTCAATCAAGTATTGGTTGCTGTGTACTTGCGAGGTGTTGTCGAGCATCGCTGTCAATTCCATGTGAGCGGTTGTGACCGTGCGTCCACGCGAATGCTCAAGCATGTCACCAACGTTGAAATCCTCGAAATAGGTATCCGTATTGGTCAGATGCGCTAGTTCCTTGTATTGGCGCCCTGCTTCATAAGGCGGGAGCCACAAAGAGCACGGAATCGTCGGAATCTCCGGGAGTTCGGCGGTCTCGACCTTGGCTTCGAGATTGTCCTTCCAGATTTGTACTTTACGTTGCAGGGTCAGCACGACTTCGCCGTTCTGATTACGTCCAGTCGTTTGGACATGGACGACGCCACGGTCCGGGTCTCGCGACGATGGTTGCACCCCGACAATCGTCGTATCTACTTCGATAGTGTCGCCAACATAGACCGGAGCACCGAAACGCATATCCCGGTACTCGAGATTGGCACGCGCATTTTCAGAGATGTCTTCGACACTCTGGCTGAAGACGATGTTCATCACCAACCCCGACGGAGCAAGAAGCCCACGATACCCATGCGCTGGGCATAGCGGAGATTCTTGCTGAGCGGGTTGGTGGTCATGCCAAATTCGGTGAAGGCATTGAACAGCCCTTCAGTGACCGTCTTGCCAACTTTATGGCGAAAGAGTTGGCCGACACGGAAGTCTTCGAGAAAATTGCCGCGTTTTTTGCGGATGGTCACGCAATGCTCCTCTGGCTAGTGATTATGCAGGGGAAAAGAAGAGATTAAGGAATTGGACGGAATCGTTTTCTACACGATAGTGAATCATTACCTTGGCTGCACGGTAGAGATGGCTAGGAGCAAGTGGGTCGTAAAAGCTCGGCACTCTGCCTGGCAATGTCGGGTTCGTGACAATCGCCGCCAGCGCACGGTCGACTAGTTCGCGTTCACTGGCCGAGGCGATCTTTTCCCATTCGGCCAACTCCTGAAGGAATCGCGGAGAAAAAGAGAAATCAGCCACGCAAAAAGCCCTGGGTCCGAGCCGTCTTCAGGATGTCTTCAATCTTGGGGACTCCCGTCATACGCAAGACGTGGCCTTCTTTGACCTGTTCGCTAGCCTCGGTCATCGCCCGAAGCACCTTTGGGTCTTGCCAGAGTTTGACGAGGCTCTTGAGGGTTTCCAACCGTTCGATGTCGATCAGTACCGCGACTGGGATGCCATGCCGAGTGACAACCCCTTGATCGCCCTCCTGGAGATCATCAAGTAGTTGTAAGAACCGCTGTCCGGCCTCGGTCGCATTTACAAACGTATCCATGTGGTTCGCTCCTTAGTAGGCAGGCGAGTGTATGGAATTCCGTGCCGTGTCACAAGGCAAGAAAAGCCGAGGAGGGACGACAAGCGGGATTACCCCATGATCGACAGAAACTCTTGCAAATTTTTCGAACTGAGGTGCAAGTACATATTGTGACGTTTCTGGTTTTCCATCGTGGCCGATGCGCCGCCATAGTTATGGCCGGGAAAGAGCACGGTGCTGTCCGCCAACGCCGCCAGCTTGCGCAAGCTGTGGTACAAATCCTCCGGACTACTGCCGGGGAGATCAACTCGCCCGCACGAGTTGATGAACAGCGTATCGCCAGCCACGAGGCTATTTTCCACCAGGAAACATTGAGACCCTGGCGTATGCCCAGGCGTGTGGATAAACGTCACTTGGACATTGCCCACGTTGGTCGTGTCCCCACCTTCGACATGGACCAGGTCCGAGGCTGACAACCCCGCGATCCGAGCGAGAAACGGAGCCTCGGCTTTGTGAATATAAACCTTGGCTTTCACCTGTTCCAACAACTCAGCGGCCCCAGGGATATGGTGACCGGAGAAATCACCGCCAAGGTGATCCTGATGATAATGCGTGACCAAGGCTTTGGTGATGTTGTAGCCATCCTGTTGCGCGACCCGGACAATCGCCGGAATATCCCAGGCGGCATCGACAACAAGCGCCTCCCGACTGACCGGGTCACCAATCAGGTAGGTAAAGTTTTGCATCGGACCAATTTCGATTTGCTTAAAGTACAATGTCGGTTCGGGCATTGTTCTGTCCCTTTTACGAGTTACGTTTTACTCTTCTTCCCTCGATCATGCCCCCGCAAACCTCGCTCCCACAGATATTCAGGTTCACCGAGGTTTTTACTGACCCAGCGTGACATGACAAACAAGAGGTCACTGAGCCGATTGACGTATTTCAGTGGCCACTCACTGATCGTTTCTTCATGCATCAGCCGAAGAATGTCTCTCTCAGCACGGCGGCAGACGGTCCGGGCCTGATGTAAAAACCCGCTGACTTTGCCACCGCCCGGCAGAATAAACGAATTGAGCGGCGAGAGGTCCTTTTGCAATTCGTCGATCAGTCGCTCCAGCGCTTTGACTTCGTTGTCTCCGACAGTGAACATGCCTTCGTAGGAGAAGTCGGCTGGGGTCGCGAGTTCACTGCCGAGATCAAACAGTTCATTCTGCAAGCGACGGAAAATTTCATCAAGTCGCACTGCCGCGGGGAGGCGGTCTTTCAGGTCGTCGTTAAATACCCGTGCCAAGCCGAGCACGGAGTTCAGTTCATCGAGAGTGCCATAGGATTCAATGCGGAGAGCGTCTTTGGCGACTTTCTTGCCGCCGACGAGTTTGGTGAATCCTTTGTCACCCGTGCGGGTGTACACTTTGGTGATGCGAATAGCCATGAGAAGAAAGAATTAAGAATTGAGAATGAAGAATTGAGAATCGGGAGTGAAGAGTGAAGAATTGGGAAGATACCAAAAAGCGTGCCGTCTTTCATTCTTCATTCTTCATTGCCCCAGCCGTTTCTCCAACGCTTCGCACTGCTGCCAAATTTCTTTAGGCATGCGCTCGCCGTATTTCTGGAAGTATTCTTTCTGACCAGCAATCGCTTCCTGCCACCCCTTCCAATCAACCGTCAGGAGTTCATGCAAGGTCTCCGACGTGACGTCAAGGCCCGTCACGTCGATACCAGACGGGTGGGGGAGGTTGCCGATCGGGGTCTCGGCTGCGCCAACTTCTCCGTGGACACGGCCTAGCACCCATCGCAAGACACGTAGATTTTCACCGAATCCCGGCCAGAGATATTTGCCCTCGGCATTCATACGGAACCAGTTGACTCGGAAAATCTGCGGTGGATTGGTGAGCTTTTGTCCCATGCGCAGCCAGTGGCCAAAATAATCTCCCATGTTGTAACCGCAGAATGGCAGCATGGCCATCGGATCGCGTCGCACAACACCGACCGCACCGGTTGCGGCTGCGGTCGTTTCGGAGGTCATCGTCGCTCCAAGAAAAACGCCATGTTGCCAATTGAAGGATTGATAGACGAGCGGAATCAGGCTCGCGCGCCGCCCACCAAACAAAATCGCCGAAATGGGAACACCCTGGGGATTTTCCCATTCCGAAGACATAGATGGGCATTGCGTAGCCGGGGTAGTAAAGCGCGAGTTTGGATGCGCGGCTTTCGTGACACTATCCGGCGTCCAGGGCTTTCCTTGCCAGTCTATGGCCTCATGTGGCGGCGGACCATCCATCCCTTCCCAATATGGCGTCCCATGCGGAGTGACAGCGACGTTCGTATAAATGGTGTTCTTGCGGATCGTCGCCATGACATTGGGATTCGTCCTGGAATTGGTTCCCGGCGCAACGCCAAAAAACCCGGCTTCTGGATTGATCGCCCATAAGCGACCATCGGGACCCGGATGCATCCAGGCGATATCTTCGCCCACCGTCCAGATTTTATAGCCTTTCTGACTCGCCGGAGGGACGAGCATAGCCAAGTTCGTTTTTCCGCAGGCACTGGGAAAGGCGGCGGCAACGTAAGTCGTGCGGCCACTCGGATCCTCAATGCCCAGCACAAGCATATGTTCCGCAAGCCAGCCTTCTTCCTTTGCCATGTGGCTGCCGAGACGCAGGGCAAAGCATTTCTTGCCAAGCAACGCATTCCCTCCATACCCAGAACCAACCGACCAGATCAGGCGTTCTTCGGGAAAGTGCATGATGAAGCGCCGCTCCGGGCTCAAATCCCCTAATGAATGGAGCCCTTTGACGTAATTATCTGAAGCGCCGATGCGATCTAGTGCGGCTTTCCCCATACGGGTCATAATGCGCATGTTTACCGCCACATACGGGCTGTCGGTGATCTCTACCCCACACTGACTATACGGAGAAGACGCCGGTCCCATGATGTAGGGCACCACATACATTGTGCGGTCCTTCATAGCGCCGGAGAACAGCGCTCCGACTTTCTCCTTCGCTTCGGGGGGTGCCATCCAATTGTTATTCGGCCCGGCGTCGTCTTTTGTACGAGTACAGACAAAAGTCAAATGTTCGGTCCGCGCAACGTCACTCGGATCGCTGCGATGGAGAAAACAGGCAGGGTATTCCTTCTGATTAAGTTCGGACAAGGTTCCGGCCTGTGTCATCTCTTGGATAAGCCGGTGGTATTCCGCTTCGGAACCGTCACACCAGTGGATATTCTTCGGTCGAGTGAGCTGGGCCGTTTCCTCAACCCATCGCTCAAGCGGGGTAGGCATAAAAGAATCCTTTCCTCTCTATGGGGAATTTGCTCCGCAAGATACCAGCCCGGACGAGGGTCAGAAAGGGTGGTCTCGCTTCCCTTGATCTCCAGCAGGTATTCGCGATAGTGTCCCTCTCAACAAAGGAGGGATGCAGCATGTTTCTCATGCGCTTCACCGAGCGAGCTTATGTCGCTTATTCAGCCGAGGATGTCCATAACAGTTTTCGTAGCGCGGTGCGTCTGACGTTCCCGAACCGCCATTTCAATCCTGCGTTAGGAGCGGATCTCTACAATGAGTATCTCGATGAATATGAGTATTCAGACAGGATCGGCTTCGATGGCTTAATGCTCAATGAACACCACAACACGCCCACGTGTTTGGGTGCGACGATGAATCTTGAAGCGGCGATCCTGGCACGCACGACCAAGAACGCCAAGATTGTCCTGCTTGGCAACCCACTGCCCATTTTCGAAAACCCCATTCGTCTCGCCGAAGAATTGGCTGAGATCGACATGATCTCACGCGGGCGACTCGTCTCTGGGTTCGTGCGCGGGACGGGGATTGAAACCTGGGCGACGAATACCAACCCAGTGTACAATCGTGAACGCTTCCAAGAGGCCCACGATCTCGTGATTAAAACGTGGACAACCCCAGGGCCGTTCCGTTGGGAAAGTAAGCACTATCAGTTCCGGGTGGTCAATCCGTTCGAACGTCCGCTACAGCAGCCGCACCCGCCAATCTGGATTCCCGGCATCGGGAGCCCGGAAACCCTGGTATGGTGCGCGCATCATCACTATCCTTACATTTATTTGGAGACCGACCCGCAAATCACCCTCGATATGATGGAGATTTATGCTCAGGCGGCACGGGAAGTCGGCTACGAGCCCGGCCCACAGAATTTTGGCTATCTGGTCCGCATCCATGTGCAAGATACCGATGAGAAAGCCTACAAAGTGGGTGAAGGGTTCTTGGTTGGCAATGCGGGTGTTGGCCGTCTGCCGTTGCCGGGCGACTTCATGGCACCTCCAGGCTACAACTCACGAGAGGGTGTCAAGCGTCTGTTGGAACAATACAAGCACTCGCTCAAACCTGATCCATTGTATGGTGGTGTGGACGGCGCGGGGTGGGACAAGGTGGTCGAAACCAATCGTGTGATTATTGGCAGCCCGAAGACTGTGATTCGGAAGGTCCGTGAGATGCTCAGTACCGTGCGGCCAGGCATCCTGGGCGTATGGACCAACGACGGCACGATTAGTCACAAAGACACTATGCGCTGTTTACAACTGATGGAAAAAGAAGTGCTTCCGGCCATGAAGGAGATGGGGAAAGAACTCGGATTGCCGGGACCGTTTGAGCAAGCCCCGTAACTGAGTTTCGAGTTTTGAGTTCCGGGTTTGGAGTTCGGAGTTCAAGAAGAAAGAATACTTATGCCAAATACTGACCCTCAAGAACAAATTGTCAATGTGAGCGGAGCCGACATCCGTGTCCTCAAAGGTGGGGAAGGCAAACCGCTGGTGATTTTTCACGGTGTGGAAGGCAGCTTTGGTTGGTGTGCGTACCAGCGCGGTCTTGCCCAGCAGTGTACGGTCTATGCGCCGAGTCTCCCTGGTTTTGATCAGTCGCAACGACCGGAATGGCTCGAATCATTCGCGGACCTCTCGCGGTTCTCGCTCTGGCTGCTCCAGCAATTAGGGTTAGAGAAGGCCTCACTGCTGGGATACGGCATGGGCGGCTGGTTGGCGGCGGAAATGGCCGCGATGTGTCCCCAGGTGGTTGATCGTCTGGTCCTGATTGATGCCGCCGGGATTCAACCTCAGCAAGCCGAGATCACCGATATTTTCCTGCACGGACTGGATGCCACCAGACAAATGGCCTTTTTCGATGCACAACAAGCCCCGGAGCATGACACGCTCTTTAAGCGCAAGCTGTCACCGGAGGAACGGGAAACGCGCGTGCAGAATCAGGAGAGCGCCGTGCGGTATTGCTGGCGGCCCTACATGTATGAACGCAGCTTGCCGCATCTGCTGCCGCGCCTGCGCATGCCGACACTGGTCGTCTGGGGGCAAGAAGACCGCTTGATTCCGGTGGAATGCGCGGAGTTGTACCGCCAAGCCATTCCGGGAGCGCGGTTGGAAGTCTTGCCGCAATGCGGCCATTACCCGCACTTGGAAAAAACAGAGCAGTTTATTGGGCTGGTGCGGGATTTTTTAAAATAACTCGTGTCAAGACGCTCACGCAGAGACGCAAAGACGCGGAGGGAGACGAAAAAAGCTCTGCGCCCCTGCGTCTCTGCGTGAGTGATGTTTTTTTGACATTACGGAGGACTCTCATGCCATTACATCCACAAGTCAAAGTCGTTCTCGACCTCATGGAAAAAGCCGGGCCGCCGATGCACCATCTTTCCCCCCAACAGGCGCGTGAACAAATTCTCGCCATGCGTGCCACCAAGGGTGACCCTGAGCCTGTCGGGAAGGTGGAAGACCGGGTCATTAAAGCCGCAACGGGCGATATTCCCATCCGTATCTACACCCCGAATGGCCGGGGCCCATTTCCGATACTCGTGTACTTTCACGGTGGCGGATGGGTGGTCGGCAGTGTTGATACGGTTGACGCGTCCTGCCGGGCGTTCACGAATCTCGCGAACTGCGTGACGGTCTCGGTCGAGTATCGACTCGCGCCTGAACACAAGTTCCCGGAACCGCTGGACGATTGTTATGCGGCGACCCGCTGGACCGCCTTGAATGCCGCTTCCTTCCACGGGGACCCGGCACGCATTGCTGTTGGTGGCGAAAGTGCTGGGGCAAACCTCGCCGCCGCGGTGGCACTGATGGTGCAAGAGCGCGGGGCTCCATCGCTCGTGCATCAATTGTTGTTGTATCCGGTGACGAATCACGCTTCCGATCTGCCGTCTCACAAAGCGAATGCTACGGGATATTTCTTGACAACGGAGATGATGGGATGGTTCTGGAATCATTACCTGCGCAACGAGGCGGATAGCGAAAACCCACTTGCTTCACCGCTGCGGGCCAAACGATTGCAAGGGCTTGTGCCAGCAACGATCTACACCGCCGAGTTTGATCCGCTCCGAGATGAAGGCGCGGCTTACGCGACCAAACTCCGTGAAGCGGGGATCGCCGTCGAATACAAATGTTACGAAGGGTTGATTCACGGCTTCATGGGGATGGCGAAAGTCGTTGACCCGGCGAAGAAGGCACTGGCTGATGCCGGGGCTGCGTTACGGAAGGCGTTGGCGTGAAGACGTGCGCACGCAGAGACGTAGAGGCGCGGAGTTTTTTCATCTCCGCGCCTCCGCGTGCGCGTTTTTCTCACTCACAACGGTCAATTCCACGTTGACCTCAATCTCTGGTTTCAGCACGCCGCTCACATAACAACCGCGCTTCGCGATATCGAGAAGCGCGCGTACTTTCTCTTCCGGATCGGGACTCCACACTTCAAGTGACAGGACGATATTTTTGATGTGACCAGGTGTGTTTGCCCGCACTCGTCCTTCGATCCGCTCGATAATAACCTGCCGCCGTCGCGCCGCGGCTTTGAATGAGATCGTCATGCACGACAGCAACGAACCTAGAAAAGCCGTCACGGGATCAGGACCAGCATCAGTTCCTCCGTCCGCCACTGGTTCATCAAGCGCCCAAGCATGGACATGGCTTTGCACCTGCACGCGATAGCCACAGCCCTCGGAAACCGCCAACAATTCCCGCTTTTCTAGGGGCTGGGGACTAGGGGCTGGGTGCTGGGTGCTGGCACCCGACCCCCGCCCCCCGACCCCTGAACCCCGATCCTCTTGCCCTTCCAGTCTCCAGTCTCCAGTCTCCAGTCTCTCTTTCAGCCCTTGCGTGAAGCGTGCCGCACCAACGCCGTCGGTCACGCGATGGTCGTAGGCGATGCTCAGGGTCATCATGGACCGAACCGTGATTTGCCCATTCACAACCACCGGACGTTCTTCCACGGACCCGACAAAGACAAGAATCGGTTCGCCCAGGTTGATGATCGGGGTACCGAACTGAATCCCAAACATCCCCAGATTCGAGACCGTGAGGCTGGCGTTGCCGATATTGTCCGGCATGAGTCGCCCAGTGCGAGCGGCTTCGATGAACCGCTGACTTTCGGCTGCTAATTCCTTCACTGAAAGTGTGTTGGCGTTGCGAATCGTGGGAACAAGCAACCCACGTGGAGTGTCAACCGCGAAACCCACATCCACTCCTTCATAGAGAATGAGCGTATCTCCTACGACCGTGCCATTGAGGTCCGGCAGTCCGACCAGCGTCCGCGCCGCCGTGTGTAAGGTGAGATCATTCAAGGTGAGCGACGGAATTTCGTTCTTGAGTTGAGTACGGATTGCCAACAACGCGGTGGCGTCGACCTCAACCATTTGTACGATGTGGGGAATGGTTTGCCACGCTTCTTGGGTGCGACGGGCCGTGGTTTTACGAATGCCCGTTAATGCGCGACGCTCACGGATCGCACGTCCGGTCTCACCCACAGGTGGTGCGGGTGGTACGGATTTCTTCGCGGCGACCACTTTCTCCACATCAGCGACAGCAATGACCCCATCGGCACTAGTCGCGGTCACCGTCGCGAGGTCGATCCCTTGTTCCGCCGCCAGTTGCTTTGCTTTTGGCGATGCCAGGACCTTTGTTCGTCCTATGGGTTTTGAGGAAAGCGGGGTTCCTGTTGGTGGAGGTGCGACGGTGGCGACACCCTGGGCCTGCACCGGGGCATCGCCAATCTCACCGATGACCGTGCCGACGCGAACTTCTTGTCCTTCCCGGACGGTGATATGCAGCGTCCCACTTGCCGGCGCTTCAATATCATACGTCGCCTTGTCGGTTTCAATAGTGACAAGGATTTCGCCCTGTTGAATCCCATCCCCTGTCTTACGGTGCCACTGTTGGACAGTCCCCTCGGTCATGGCTTGACCGAGCTTCGGCATGAGGACAGCGGTGTTCTTTACCGTCGCCATCTCAGCCGACAAGGTCTTTTACCGCCTTATAGATGGCATCAACGGAAGGAACGACCGCATCAACTAACTGCGGACTGGTCGGTAGCGGGACATCAGGAATAGCCAATCGTTTGAACGGTTTGTCGAGATAGGGGAGAGCATGTTCAGCGAGCATCGCGCCAATCTCCGCCCCCACACCAAGAGTGCGATACGCTTCTTCAACCACGAGACAGGCCCCAGTCTTTTTGACAGACTCGATAATCGTCTCGCGATCAAACGGGTTCAGCGTGCGCGGATCAACAATCTCGACTTCAATCCCATCTTTACTCAAACGGTCAGCCGCGGCCAATGAGCGGCGCAACATTTCTTGCCAGGCGACAATTGTGACGGCATCGCCCTGACGGCGGACCACCGCTTTGCCGAAGGGAGTCGTGTAATCGCCATCGGGTACCTCGCCGCGCATCGCGTAGAGCAGCTTGTGCTCAAAGTACATGACCGGATTGTCCATACGGATCGCTGTTTTCAGCAACCCTTTGGCATCCTCAGGGGTTGACGGTACGGCACAGAGCAAACCGGGAGCGTGCATGACAAAGGCTTCCGGGCAGGCGGAATGTTCCGGGCCAAAACCTGATCCACCAGAAGGACAGCGCACGACCAGCGGTATCTTGAAGGCCCCGCCGTGCATGAAGCGCCACATCCCCGCCTTGAAGAACACTTCATCACCAGCGGTGAAGATAAAATCGGCGAACTGCAATTCCACCACTGGTCGCAGTCCCATCATCGCGGCGCCGACACCGGCACCGACCATGACGTTTTCCGAGATCGGCGAGTTGAACACCCGATCTGGTCCGAACTTCTCAAACAGTCCGTCCGTGACCTTGAAGATGCCACCCCATTCGGCCACATCTTGACCGTAGAGGATCACGTCCTGGTCACGCCGCAATTCTTCTTCGAGGGCTTGGTTGATGGCTTTGCTGTAGGTGATGAGGGCCATAGGTTGATCGCTCCGTTTTCTTTATGGGTGTTGGGTGCTAGGGGAGGGAAGCTTTCGTCAGAGCGTTGCGTAACGCCGAGAGTTGCTTTCCCAATACGTCCATTTGCTCAAGCAGTGGCTTGATCTGCTCAGACCTGCAATAGCTGAGGCGAGAGCGATTTCGAGTTGTGTCTCCCATTCCGCCAAAGAAGATCGGGCTATTGATAAGTGCTGGAGATATTCCTTGAGGTGTTCTCGTGTGTGGCCTTCGGCGATATTCGATGGAATCGAAACCGCGGCTCGCTGCATTTGGCTCGCTAACCCATACAGTTCGTGTTTCGGAAACGCTCGCGCGAGTACATACACTTGTTCAACGAGTTTCATGCCGACTTGCCATACTCGCAAATCGCGAAAATTCTTGATTTTCGTTTCCTGCGTCACGTCTTTTCCACCTACTCTTCATTCCCTAGCACCCAACACCTAGCACCCAGCACCATTCCTCTGTCCTACGCATAAAGGTCCTGCAACGCCGCTTCCGGTGCCAAAAGCGGTGCTGCGTTGACGGTAGCAACGGCCTCGTCAATCTGCCGTTGGGCATCGTCTTCGATCTGCTTTACCAGTGCGTTCGTGAGGATTCCCACACGCAGAAGCGACTCCTGAAATTTTGGTAACGGGTCTTTGGTCGTCAGTATCGTGGCTGCATCCGGACGATAGGTCTGTTGGTCGGCAAGATAATGGCCAAGTAACCGCGTGACCTTCGCTTCGATCAATGTTGGACCTTGCCCTGCCCGTGCTCGCTCGACGGCTTTCTCCATCACTTCATACACCGCGACCGGGTCAGTCCCGTCCACCACGACCCCCGGAATGCCATAGCCCGCCGCACGGTCAGCGATGTTCTGAACCGAGGTCGAGGCACTCGTCCGTACCGATACCGCGAATCCGTTGTTCTCGCAGAAATAGATGCACGGCAACCGTTGCACCGTCGCCCAGTTGAGCGACTCATGGAACGTCCCGCGATTGGAAGTGCCATCACCGAAGAAGTACACGACGACGCGCCCCGGCATCTTCCGCTTGAGCGCCATGCCGACACCGACCGACATCACGAAGCCGCCGCCAAGCGTGCCACTCTCACCAAGAATTCCATGCGGCACATCGACCACATGCATCACTCCACCTTTACCATTATTGGTGCCGCCTACTTTACCGGCCATGTCAGCAAGAATCGCCGAGAGCGAGGTCCCGCGCGCGATCATGTACGCGATCCCGCGATGTCCGTAGAGAATGTAGTCCTCCGGGTTGAGCGCCGCGATGGCTGCCGTCTGACAGACCTCTTGCCCTGCTCCGGCGTGCAGACTCGGTGGCATTTCTCCCGCCATCGCCATCTGGATGACCCGCGCCTCAAAGCGACGGGCCAGCACGGAGGTTTTATAGACATTGAGTAACTTGGTGTTATCCATCATCAACTCCTTATGCGTCCGAGCCGTTACACTCGCTGCATCAACCCGCCATCAACCACGATCTCCTCACCGGTAATGAATCGCGACGCCTCGCTCGCGAGAAAGACCGCCACATCCGCGACCTCTTCCGCCGTGCCAACACGCCGCAAAGGGGTATTCCTCGCCAGCACTGTTTTGATGTCCTCGCGGGCGATCAACGTGTCATGGATCATCTCCGTATCAATGACCCCAGGGCAGATGGTGTTGGCGCGAATACCTTTCGGTCCGTAGGCGACAGCGAGAGCACGGGTCAGCGCGACCACCGCACCTTTGGTGGCGGTATACGCATGGGCATCTCCACCCCCACGGAGCGCCGCGATCGACGCAGTATTAATAATGATGCCCCCACCCCGCTCGATCAGCAGCGGAATCCCGTACTTACAAAACAAGAAGACGCCGCCGATGTTAATATCGAGAATTTTCCGCCAATCCTCCTCGGTGCAATGGAGAATATCACTCATCGCCACGCCGAACCGCTTCGTCGCCGAGTAGCCAATGCCCGCATTGTTATAGAGACAGGACTTACGCTCAGAGGGGTGAACAGGCCACAAAGTGCGGCTGTCGCAGCTCTGCGCGCAAGTAGTGACTAAACACACTCGCGCGTAAGGCATACCGCGTCTGTCCGAGTTCTTTGGCCTTCACCTTTAACGAGCCCCCGGCATGAT
>SHZE01000019.1 GCA_009692435.1 Deltaproteobacteria bacterium
ACGGCATAAGCTGCCGCAAAGGCGGGCAACAACTGCGTAAACTCTTCCTGTGTCAGGCCAGTCGCGGCCAGAAACTCTCGCGGACGCTCTTGTAACGTCAAATAGGTTAACATCCCACCAGTAGACACTATCCCCGATAATGTCTAATTTCTCGATCTCTTCACCCCTGAAGGAAGAGACCTTCCCGGTGACAGAGACGTCAAAAAATTCTTGTTCGCTAAGAACAGCTAGTGAGACAGAATATCTCCGAAAAATCCCTATTTTAAGGTCTCTTGTGCTTGTCTTTCAGGCAACGTTTGTGAGACCTCCATTGGCTGAACCCCGCGTAGAGCCTACCTGAGACGACGTACTGGGACTCGATCGCATGGTCCCACTCTGGGACGAACTGAGAAGCGACCAAAAATGGCACTTGGTCAAAGTTTTAGGCAAGACAATGCAACGTACAGGGCTGTTAAAGATTCGATGAATTTATCCGATAGAGCCAAAAGGGAGGATTCTTCCCTCCTCTTCTCAAGAGAACAATCTCTTATTTTTGCGGTGTTATTTTTTTGCCTCTATTGAACTTGCCGCGAAGTACCTAATTTCCCTCTTGTTTTATACGAAGGACTTTATCCTCCCCCACACTGGTATTTTTTTGACTATTCGTTAACCACGACAAAAATTCTCCTAAGTATTTGAAATTACTTTATAATTATACCTCTTTAGGATATGAAATAAAGTAGATTTTTATGGCATATCGATTGCTCAATTCTCACTACGGTGGAAAAATTAACAACGACTACGGGGGTAATCGGGATGGCACTGTCAGTAACAAAAAAAGACAAAACGAAAAGCAGCGAAAAAATGATTGTGTTGGCTGGACGCAAGACAAAAGGGAATACCGCTAGCCGTGTGACTCGCGGTGAATCTCAGGGTCGGAAGCTGATGAAGACGAAAAATACAGTGACGGTTGCTGCGTCCGCCCCGATTGTTGAGCCTATTGATGCGTTGCAAGCGCTGAAACAGCGGCAGGAAGAAATCCTTGAGGTTCATATGCCTCTGGTGCGTCTCGTTGCGGAACGGATCCATCGTCGCCTTCCTCCCGGAGTCGATCTTGCCTCTCTCATCAATTCTGGAATCGTCGGCCTTCTTGAAGCCGCCCAGCGGTACGACTCGCATCGTGGCGTTGCCTTCCGGACCTATGCTCGATACCGCATCCAAGGCGAGATCATGGAGTATCTCCGCTCCCTTGATTGGGTGAGTCGATCAGTCCGGTCATGGGGACGTAAGATGGGAGTCGCGCGCACGCGCCTTGCGGGACGATTAGGCCGAGAAGCTTCTCCCGACGAAATGGCGACCGAGCTTGGTGTCGCGCTCAACGAATACTATCGCGTTGACCAGAAAGTGAGCGAAGCCTCCCTCCTAAGCCTTGAAGACCTGACTTCCGCCTCAGAGGAAGAATGGCGCAAAACCCAAGACGACTTCAGTATGCGGTCTAGCCAAGACCCCTTCGCCTCCGTAGAGGGGAAAGAACTCGTCGAAAAGTTAGCCGAGGCAATCGAAACCTTATCGGAACGAGAGCGCATGATTGTGACACTCTATTACTACGAAGAACTGACACTGAGGGAAATTGGTGAGATTCTCAACTTGACGGAAGGCCGGATTTGTCAGATTCATGCCCAAGCCGTTGTTCGTCTCCAGCAAGCTCTTGGGGTGAACGAAATCCTGAGCCGCGCAGCCTAAAAGCTTCCAGCACTTTCCGTCTGCCCACCCGGTGATCCCTCCGACAAGATGTCTAGCCTGAGAACAAAAGCAAGGAAAGCGGTGGAAGTCACCGCTTTCCTTGCTTTTGTTGTGCGTGTCCCTCTTTCTGTTTTCTTCATAGCCCCACCAAACCGTACCACCTGAGATGCGCTCACGGTTCCCGTGCGCTGCCCCTTTTCTCTTGCGTGTTGCGTCCTCCTCAACCCTTGGCGATGGTCGTAAAATTCTTCGTGCGATCCTAGGGATGTCCGTGGGAGGTTCCAGAGTGACAAATTTTTCTTAAAGACTCCTACGCATCTGCCGAAAAGAAAATGGAGAGACGGTGATGTCAGTAATTTTGGCTCCCCAAGACGATGCTCGCGGATGCCCCTTCCATAATGCCAGACTTTGCTGGGGAAGGGCTCTCGTAAAGACGGCGAAAGAAAGGAAACTTTCACGAGGAATTCTTGTCCGTACCGAAGCCGCCGCCCCCCCTCTCTGTTTTCTCTTCCAGACTACCAGAACTCCCACTTACACTGCTTCTACCACCACTTAAGGAGGGTCACTTGCGCACGGAAAAAATAGCTCGCATTCGCGAACAGATAGAACAGAACACTTATCACGTGCCTGTTGAGGAAGTGGCAAAGGCTCTTCTCCAGACAGAACGGTTCTTTCTGGCCCGAGGAGAAAAAAATTGCCCAAGACTCGTCAAGCTCCTCGACGACAAAGAGGAATGCTGAGATGAATGCTGAAGTACGTCAAGCAAAAGTTAGCAGGTTGAAATACCAGATCACTCAAGAGCTGTACCGGATAGACGCGCGAGCTGTGGCACACGCTATCCTTGTGTATAAGCGACGCCCCCCTTTCCTCGCGAGCACGCCCGTCGACACTCCTCATTCGGATGCGACGTGTGGAACGGCGC
Source organism: Deltaproteobacteria bacterium (assembly GCA_009692435.1). GTDB lineage: Bacteria > Desulfobacterota > Binatia > Bin18 > Bin18 > JABFSC01. The sequence goes on from SHZE01000019.1 coordinate 2,645, forward strand.
AGTTCCTCATGTTGTCGTCGAGGGGAAGCGAGAGTCGACCACGTATGGCTTCCCCTCCGCAAGGACGAAAGTTGAGGTTATGTCGGAGAGGTACCCCCCGGACGTCATTTTTTTAGGGAATTCCTACCGGGCATTTCTTTCGTCCCTTCCGGAAAAGGAAAAAAAGGAAGGACCTGGTACCCACGGCCATCACTCACGATAGTGATGGCTCCGTGCGCATCCGTCTGTAGAAACGTGCCTCCATGTCGCTCATAGCGCCGGACCACTTCCGGCGCGGGAAAGTGGAAGCGGTTGTGAAATCCTAGCGAGGCAACGGCAACGAGGGGCGCGGTGGACTGCACAAACGCGAGGCTGCTCGACGTACGGCTTCCGTGATGCGGCACCTTGACGATCTCACTCGTGAGCTCACCTGGGGCTGAGAGCAGTATCGCTTCTCCTTCCGCTTCGATATCTCCGGTGAACAAGACATCCACCGAGCCGTAACTCAGACGTAAGACGAGCGACGCGTTATTGGGATCAAGCTCGGTGCCGTGACACGGCGGGTGCAAAATCCGCACTTGCACCTTGTCGAGTATGATGGGTGGCATCTCACGGCACAGCACCCGCGCGCGTACGCCGTTATGCGTTAACGCTGTCTGGAGACGCGTGAATTGATCACTATGGGTGATTTTTCCATTCGACCAGAATTCACGAGGCGAGAAATGATCGACCAGATAGGTCAGCCCACCATAATGATCGAGTTGTGGGTGACTAAGGACCAGCATATCGACGCGTTGAATTTTGCGACTCCACAGAAACCGCGCAAGCAGCGCGTTCCCTACATCAAAATCCGTACTCGCGAATCCCCCTCCGTCGATCACCATCACCTGTGAACCGGGCAGTTCGACCACCGCGGCATCCCCCTGCCCTACATCAAGAAAGGTGATGCGTAACTCACCCCGGTAATAGCGGTGCCACGACCAACCCGCGATGTCGAGCAGGAGGAGGCTGAGCAACAGGTGGGGGAGGAAGCGGAGTGGAACGGGAAGCTCGCGACGTGTCGCACGGAAGAGCACGCAGCAAAGCAGACCATAAAAGAGCAGCAACTCGAACAGATTGGGGGTGACCGTCTCTATGGCGGCATAGGGAATAGCGGCAAGCCCTTCCGCGGCCCAGGTGCCGAGGCGAATAACGACGCCGGCGCAAAGAACAAAGACGGTCGCCGCTCCAGAGTGGAGAAAGACACATGCAGCGGCAAGAAGGCCAAGGATGACCGCCGCGCTTCCCAGAAGAGGGACGACGACAGCATTGGCAACGAGGCCAATCAACGCGACTTGATTAAAATAGGCGGCGGTGAGGGGCAGGGTTCCCAGCAATGCGCCTCCTGAAATCGCCAGATAGGTCCCTCCCCAGCGAAGGAGACGCTCGTGTAAAGACAGTGGCCCAGCATGAGGCTTCCGCCTTGTGTCCCACCATACGGTAAACCGCTGCGCGGCGAGGAAAAGACTCAGTACCGAAACAAACGAAAGCTGGAACGACACATCGAGAAAAGCTCCGGGCCAGAGGATCGAGATCAATAGCGCGGCGAAAGCGAGACTCCGATACGCCTCACTTTGCCGTCCAATGAGCGTAGCCAATAGATAGGTGAGCACCATGAACACTGAGCGCCACGTCGCTACGTTGCCACCAGAGATACTGGCATAGAGCACGACCGGTGGCATCGCGAGCAAGGAGGCCAGCACCGGGGCGGTGAACCGTAACAGCAAGTATGGGCTCCGACCAATCAGCCACCACCAGAAGCCGTAGGCCGTCGCGGCGACCAGACTGATATGGAGACCGGAAATCGAGAGCACATGGGCTACCCCGGTGCGGGAAAAGGTGTCCCGCAAGTCCTGCGTCAGGAAGCGCTCGTCTCCGATAATCAGGGCTTGCAGCACGGCTGCGGTTTTCGTCTCCAAATGCGCGGCGAAAAACTCCCCAATAGTGTGACGGACTTGCTCAACCCTAACCCAGAGAGGGTGTCCCTGGGTTCCAACCCGCTGCACGGTTGTATCATCCCACAGAAACGCGGAAAGAAAGATGCCCTGTCGGGCCAAGTATCCCGTGTAATCAAAACTTCCTGGTGTGTGAAAATTGCGCGGCTGGCGCAGGTTGACGGTGAACCGTAGCACGTCGCCATAGTGCCAGGAATCCGACAGGGTGCGCACCGTGACCAGCATGCGGCCAGTGGCAGGTCGCCAATCTCCCTTTTCCCATACGCGCAGTGCTTCCACGTACAGACGCCCCCGATGGGGTGCATGCTCAGGTGCGCGGAACAGCCATCCCTCAATCGTCGCCTGTTGCGGCAGCGCAAGCTGGCGAAGATGGTCGGCGGGAAATCGTGGATGCAGTACATACCACAACTGGACATTGGCAACGGTGAAGAGGACCAGAAGCCCTCCACCCAATGCCCCAGCGCGCCATCCGTGAAACCACCATAGTCCACCCGTCAGCAACAGACTTCCGCCGACCCACCAAGAACCGAGAACGGACCACCCCCACGCCGCGCTCAGTGCGCCGCTGAGATAGACCGTCGTCAACCAGAAAAGGAGCGTGTGTCGTGGAAAGGAAAAGACACGGGAGCGAAGAGAAAAGGAGACAGTGATCATTCGAGCGCGGAAGAGACGGTGGCTGCCGCAGTCTCAGCAGCAGGTGTTGATGTCTGCTCGCGCCAGCGACAAATGGCTTCCGCCGTTGCCTGAGTGATCCCCGATACCTGTACTAACTCCGCGAGCGTCGCCATGCGCACTCTGGTGAGACTGCCAAAGTGACGCAGCAGCGCCTTGCGGCGTGAGGGGCCGACTCCGGGAATGGTATCAAGCGGTGAGCCCAAGCGTTCCTTGGCCCGTAGTTGGCGATGATAGGTAATCGCGAAGCGATGCGCTTCATCGCGCAGACGCTGGAGCAAAAAGAGGGCGGTTGAATTGGGGAGCAGCACGACTGGGTTCTTGCGACCGGGGAGAAAGACCCGCTCAGCGGAGTGGGCGACCTCCTCGGCGAACGGGTCGCTCTCGGTCCGCATCTTGGCAAGCCCAATGACATCCACCTCGGTAATGCCGAGTTCTTGAAAGACGGCGACGGCGACCCCTAGTTGCCCTTTGCCACCATCGACCATCAGAAGGTCTGGCAAGTCGTGTTCTTCCAGCGCCCGTGTATATCGTCGTGTGAGGACCTCGTACATCATGGCGAAGTCATCCGCGCCCTCCACGGTCTTGATGCGAAACCGACGATAGCGGTTTTTGTCCGGCTCGCCTTCATCAAACACCACCATGGACCCGACCGCCAAGTTGCCTTGGATATTGGAGATATCAAAACATTCGATCCGCTTGGGCGCATTGCGCAGATGCAAGGCACGACGCAGGGTCTCCACGGTTTTGGCTTTTTGCTCCTCGCCCCGGCGTTTCTCGGTGAAGCTGTGACGCGCGTTCTCGTGGGCCATTTCAACTAAGCGAACCTTATCTCCGCGTTGCGGATACAACAACGACACTTTCTTGCCTTTGCGTTCAGTCAACAGTTCTTCCCGCACACTCGCGTCTTCCAGTGGGAGTGGCAAAATCAATTCATCAGGAATGAACCGTTCCCCTTGATAAAATTGCGGTAACAGTTCGCCAATCACTTCCTCGTCGGGGAACTCGTGATCCTCAAAACTGTAACTTTGCCCGCCCACGAGTTTGCCAGCGCGGATGAACAGCACTTGCACCTCGATCGAGCCGCCTTCGCGATACAGGCCGAAAATGTCTTGATCGTACCCCAGAGGAGTGGCGACTTGTTGTTTCTCGCCCGTCTGGGTAATGGCGCGCAACTGATCGCGCAACTTGGCGGCCTCTTCAAAGCGCAGTTCCTCAGCCGCGGTGTGCATCCGTGTGGTGAGCTGTGTCACGACCTCGGTGTTTTTCCCTTCGAGCAGGAGCAAAGCGTTCTTCAGATGATGGCGATATTCTTCGGGATCGACTGGCAAGGTGCAGGGCCCTAGACAGCGGTGCATTTGATATTCAAGGCAAGGGCGGGTGCGATTACGGAAGACAGTATCGGAACAGGTGCGTAGGGGAAAAGCCTTGCGGATCAGCTCGACGGTGTCTTGGACCGCAGTGCTGGAATGAAAAGGTCCAAGGTATTTACTGCCGTCTTTGAGAATCTGCCGCGTCAGAAAAATCCGTGGCCAGGGTTCGTGCGTGGTGACTTTGACATGCCAGTACGATTTGTCGTCCTTGAGGCGGATATTGTACCGAGGCCAGTGCTGTTTAATGAGGGTGTTTTCGAGCAGCAGGGCTTCTTTCTCGCTGCTCGTCATCAACACTTCGACATCAGCGAGTTGGGCCAGCAGGAAGCGGATCTGTGCCCGTCCATCACCGCCACGGGCGTATTGGCGCACGCGGGCGCGCAGATTCTTCGCTTTGCCCACATAAATAATGGTGCCCTTAGCATCCTTGAACAGATAGACACCGGGAGTGGTGGGCAAGAGTGCCAGCTTCTCTTCAAATGCAAGTGCGACGGTTTCTGCTTCCACAGTCAGGCATCTTATCACTGCTTCGGACAGGAGCACGACTGGGCCCAATCAGAGGAAGGTGGATTTCGCGGGGCTCAACCCACCCTACCGGCTGGACCTCATCCGCATCCTTTCCCTATTTTTGCCTTTTGCTTTTTGATTTTTGATTTTCCCCCATCCTCCGCCCTACCTTTGACAGTCTATCGTGGCTCCGGTACGGTACCTCCCTGTTATTGATAAAAGACTGCCGCTCTTCCCCGCAACCGACACACCTAATTTCTTCCTAACTGCATCGTTTTTCTTCCAAAGGAACCCCTATCATGTTGTTATGCTCTCGTTTGATTGCGAGTACTCTGTTCGTACTGTACGCGGTCGCGCTCTCACCAGGTCGAGCCGATGCCCGCACTATGTTTCTCGATAATCCGATCCGACTCCCGTTTTCAGGATTCGCCTCTTCTCTTGCGCTGGTGGGGGATGTGGATAGTGATGGGACGGCTGATTTCCTAGTGGGCGCGTACAACCACCGCTGGGCCAATAATGACCGGCAAGGACGAGCATTTGTTTTTAGTGGTGCCACAGGCAAGCTCCTCTATACGATTGACAACCCTTCCCCTCAAGTTGAGTCCGCGTTCGGGTTTTCCGTCGCGGCTGCTGGCGATGTCAATAAAGACGGGATCGCCGATTTTATTATTGGCGCACTTGGACAAGCTGGACACGGCGAGGCATTCGTCTTTAGCGGTAAAGAGGGCAAACTTCTGTATACCCTTGAAGCGCCGAAGTTACAAAACGGGGCCGGATTTGGGTGGGCGGCGGTCTCGCTCGGCGACATTACCAACGACGGAACTCCTGATATCGCGATTGGGGCCTTCGCCCAGGAGGACATCGGCTACGTCTATCTGTTCAATGGCAGTGATGGAAAACTCTTGCGTACTGTGGCTCCTCCCGCAGGCAGCCTTTCTTTTGGATGGTCTCTCGACGCCGCGGGGGATATTAACAAGGATGGAATCTCTGACCTTATTGTCGGCGCACCATATACCGCGGTCGGTGAGAACACGGTGCAGGGCCGCGTGTTTGTGTTTAGCGGCAAAGACGATGCTCTCCTGCTCACTCTGGACAATCCTCAACCCACGGCTGGCGGTGTGTTTGGTTGGCGCGCGGTGGCGGTTGGGGATCAGGACAAAGATGGAGTGCCGGACTTCCTCATTGGGGCACCCTATCAGGATGTGAACAAGGTGATCGACCAGGGGTCCGCTTATATCCTCAGCGGGGCGACCGGGAAACTGTTATTTGCACTGAAAAACCCACTTCCCCGTCCCTATTCCGTTTTTGGCTACACTGTGGCTGCGGGGCCCGATGTGAACAAAGATGGGGTGCCCGAACTGCTAGTTGGTGCCCCATACCAATCGGTTGACCAATTTCATATCCAAGGCGAGGTCTTCCTCTTTAATGGGCGCGACGGGCGTCATCTGACGACTTTTGATAATCCCTATCCGCATCAAGGATCGAGCTTTGGTTATACCATAGCGTCGCCTGGAGATATCAACGGCGACAAGATTCCCGACTTCGCGTTTGGGGCTGCCGGCCAAGGCATTATGGACAAGCCGTCCGTTGGCCGCGTGATGGTCTTCCTCTCGCAACAATAGGGTGTATACCTACGATCATGGCTGGCTGAAGGGAGGCAGATCACGAATGCCTCCGCGGCTTTTCCATAAAAGGAGGCGGACATGGGATCAACCAAGTCGGTACTCACCATTTCTCACCAATACGGTAGCGGGGGTAGTCGGATTGCCCGCGAACTCGGACGTCGTTTAGGCTGGTCGGTTTGGGAAAAAGAGATCGTTCGCAAAATTGCCTCCCAGTATAAGGTATCGGAAGAGTACATTGACGCGAAGGATGAACGGGTGGACTCGTTCATTGAACGGATGGTGGGACTCTTCGGTATGGGTGGGTTTGAGTCCACATACGAGGTTCCCCCGCCGTTGTGGTTGACCGATGCGCAACTCGCGCGCATGACCCGAACGATCATGGAAGAGGTCGCCACGGACGGGAACGCGATCATCGTCGGACGCGGGGGTAATCTGGTCTTGGCCAAACATCCACGCGCGCTGCATGTGTTCCTCTGGGCCCCATTGGAATTGAGAATCTCTCGAGTGATGGAAACCGAAAACCTCTCTCACCATGATGCGGAACGTCGCATCGCCGGGATGGATAAATTGCGGACGGACTACACCCACACTTTCTACCACACCTCGTGGAACGATCTGACCCACTATCATTTGGTGATTGATGCTGGCGTCTGGGGCAAAGACGGCACGACGGATTTGCTTGCGTGGGCGTTGGAACATACCGCGTAAGCGCTGAATCGCGAAAGGCAGAAGACGGGGGACGGGAGACCGAAGACGGAAGACTGAAAATGGAAGATCTTTCCAAAGTCCGCCTCGCTACTCACCACTCGTTACTCTTTTCCGCCTTCTGCCTTCTGCTTCCCACCTTCTGCTTCCTGTTGCTACACGGCCTGCCCAGCATTGCCGAGACGACACAGACATTGACGGTGCAAGAAGCGGTCGAGATTGCGCTGACGCACCATCCCACTGTGCGGATTGGGGCGACCGCGGTTGAAGCGGCGCAGGCGCGCGTGCGCCAGGAGATCACGGGCTATTTGCCACAGGGGGCCTATACGTATTCCCTGTCACGTCAACAACGACCAGTGACTTCAGCGGTCGGGGGCGTACAGATTGGTGGAGGCGGACAACAACGGACCGTCTCGCAAATCTTCAATTTTCACTCAACCAATCTCAGCATGAGTCAGTTACTGTTCGACTTTGGCCGCACGCTTGATGCCATTCGTTCGGCGAGCGCATCGGTGGATGCCAGTGCCGCTGATTTGGAGGCTACGCGCCAAACTGTCATTGTCAATGCCAAACAAGCCTATTACGGATTGCTGTCATCGCAACAGTTGCTCGGTGTGGCCGAGGAGACGGTGCGGCAAAATCAGAAACACCTCGAAGACGCGCAGGCCCGACACGAGGTCGGGATCGCGCCACGCTTCGATGTCACCCAAGCCCAGGTGCAGGTCTCCACCGCTGAATTGGACCTGGTGACCGCGAGCAATAACGTCGCCCTCGGACAAGAAACCTTGCGTACGACGATGGGGGTGAGGGACTCCACGGATTTTGTCCTTGTTGACATGCCAGTACACCAGTCGGTCACGATTGACGATGCCGAGATTTTGCAACAGGCCTATCGGCTGCGTCCAGAGCTGCACAGTATTCAAGCCCAGCAGCAGGCCGCCACACAACGGGTGTCTTCCCTGCAAAAACAGATGCTCCCATCTCTCTCCGGGAACGCGCAGTACAACTGGACTGGCCGCGCCCATCCGTTGCCGGAAGGGTGGATCATTGGCGCTACGCTGACCGTGCCCTTGTTCGACGATATTCTGACGGTTGCCCAAGTCAGTGAAGCTCAAGCCACCCTCCGAGGACTCGAAGCACAAGAGGAAGACCTCCGCCAACAAGTGGTGCTTGATGTCCGCCGCAGTGTGTTGGAAATGCGCCGCGCCGAGCAGAGTATTCGTTTGAGTGAACAAACCGTGATTCAGGCGCGTGAAAATCTTGCACTCGCCGAAGGACGCTACAGCGCGGGGGTGGGGAACATTATCGAGGTGACGGATGCCCAGGTCTCCTTCTCTTCCGCGCGGGCCAATCGTATCCAAGCCATATACAGTTATAAGACCGCTCTCGCTCAACTTGAACGCGCGCTGGGGAAGAGTCTCGACTGACCGCCGGTCATCCCTATGAAAAAGCTCATGCTGCTCTTGGTGTGCGCCGGTATTATTGGTGGTGGGTATTGGTGGTTATGGCGTGAACCGGAACGCGCGGTCAGCTACGTGACGGCGCGGATTGAGCGCGGAACGATTGCGCGTCTGGTGACGGCGACCGGCACTGTGAATCCGGTGACCTCCGTGCAAGTCGGCTCCTATGTTTCTGGACCCATCAGAAAGCTGTTCGCCGATTTCAACTCTCCGGTGAAAAAAGGACAACGAGTTGCCCAGATCGACCCGCGCCTGTTTACCGTCAAAGTGAAACAAGCCGAGGCGAATCTCACCACCGCGCGCGCGCAGATTGAGAAGGACCGCGCCGACCTCGACTTCAAGCGAGACGTGCAAAAACGGATGCGCGACTTATTCGAACGAAACCTTATTGCTAAACAAGAGGTTGAAGCCGCGGAGCGGGACTATGCCCAGGCGCTTGCGCAACAACAACTCGATCAGGCCCGGCTTGAGCAGGTAACCGCCGCGCTGGAAGAAGCGCGGGTGAATCTTGACTACACGGACATCGTGTCGCCCGTTGATGGCGTGGTCGTCTCGCGCAGCGTCAATGTGGGACAAACCGTCGCCGCCAGTTTCCAAACCCCTGTCCTCTTTCTCATTGCCGAGGACCTGACCAAGATGCAGATCAATACCAATGTGAGTGAGTCTGACATTGGCGTGGTGCGGGAAAAGCAGAAGGCCTTCTTTACGGTTGATGCGTACCCGGACCGACAATTCTCAGGCACCGTCTCTCAGGTGAGAAACGCCCCACAGACCGTGCAGAATGTCGTGACGTATGATGTGGTGGTCAACGTGGACAATAGCGACTTGGCGTTAAAGCCGGGGATGACCGCGAGTCTCTCACTGATTACCGCGCAACGCGAGAACGTGCTCAAGCTGCCACTGGCGGCGTTACGCTTTCGGCCTAAACCAACGGGTAAAGACGGGGCGAAAGACGAGACCTTACGGCATCCTCCCGCACAAGGTGTTTCCAAGGAACAAAAGGGTGAAGGTCCTCGTCAGGTGTGGCGGCAAACAAATGAAAAGGCACTGGTGGCGGTACCGGTTCAGCTTGGCATTAGTGATGAGACGTCCGCTGAGCTGCTGGATGGGACTCTGCAAGAAGGCGAGGAAATAGTGATTGGCTCGCGTTCCGATGCCACGGGTGATTCAGAAACGACGTTGCCGGGGTTCGGCATGCGCTGGCGACGCTAAGACAGGGGTTGGGGGCTGCTTTCAAGGGTAGGTTTTTCACCACACGAAGAGCAGAGTCGTCATTCCCGCGCAGGCGGGAATCCAGTACTCCCGCAATCCCCAGGGCTCCGTGCCTGGATGCCCGCCTACGCGGGCACGACGGACTAGAGCACCCCAGCATGCCGAAAGCCTGTAACATTGTGAGAAACACGAAAAACCTACCCTTGATAAGGTTGGGGACTGGGGGTTAGGGGTTAGGGGTTTGTTATGAGGAGCCGGCCTCATGAAATTGGACATTCAAATTCGGTAAGAGCCGCGAGGTTGCTTCCAGATTCCCGCTCCCGGCTGGGAGCGGGGCAGGGTGAGGGAGATCGTACCGACCAAATGTAACCGTCAAACTCAGTTGCTTTTGTATGATGAGGGTTGATGCCCGATCCACATGACTTCATTATCGTCGAGCACCTCACCAAGATATACCGCTTGGGCGATGTCGAGGTGCATGCACTCCGGGGGGTGTCTCTTTCGATCGCACGTGGAGAGTTCGTTGCCATTATGGGATCGTCCGGCTCCGGGAAATCCACGTTTATGAACATTGTGGGATGTCTCGACCGCCCGACGGCGGGACAATACTTTCTTGAGGGAGCCGCTGTTTCCACCCTGAGCACTGACGAGCAGGCGGAGATCCGCAACACGAAGATTGGCTTTGTCTTTCAGAGTTTCAACTTACTACCCCGCACGAGCGCCCTTGAGAACGTCGAGTTGCCATTGTTATACAGCGCAGTCTCACGCAAGGAACAACAGACGCGGGCGCTCGCCGCGCTGCAAGCTGTAGGGCTTGCGGAGCGGGCGCGGCATTTACCCAATCAATTGTCTGGTGGGCAACAGCAACGGGTGGCGATTGCTCGTGCCTTGGTCACCACCCCGGTATTGATCTTGGCCGACGAACCCACTGGCAATCTCGATAGTGCCACGAGTGCGGAAGTCATGCAGACGTTTGCGGCACTCAACCAGCAGGGTATGACGATCCTCGTTGTGACACACGAGCCCGATGTGGCGACATTTGCCCGGCGCCGCATCGTTTTCCGCGATGGCGTCATTGTTACCGACGAACGCCAGGCCGGTTCCGTCCCTTGACGTGGTTGGTCATGGCTGGTCATCAAGCGAAGAGCAATAGCGCGTTTCCGGTTCTTATCGATCCTTCCCAATAATAGCCTCGCCTCGATAGCTTCTCGCTAAAATTTCTATCGGATTCAGGGTATGACGACCGGTCCCTTGCTGAATCTGAATGGCCGCGAGCGGACAGTCCGAGCAGGTGACGTCGGGCTCAACATTCTTGATCCCCTGGAACGCACGCTCCCCCCACTTCAACGACGCCTCAAAGTTCTCCTTCTTCATCGCCCAGGTGCCATCGTGGCCAGAACAGGCTTCAATCACCTCAACCTGTGTGTCCGGCAATAACGAGAGCACGTCGCGGGTCTTATAGCCGATGTTCTGCGTCCGCAGATGACACGGCATGTGATAAGCAATTTTCCCCGCTCCGGTCTTGAAATCCCGATTTAATTTCCCTTGGGCTGCCAATGAGGCCAGAAACTCAGTCGGGTCCGTGGTCTTGGTGGCAACCGCTTTGGCCTCGTCGGTGCCCAACATGCGCGGGTACTCGACGCGCAGCATCTGAGAACACGTGGGATTGGTGACCACAATGGCTCGCCCTTCGTTCACATAAGGGAACAGCGATGCCACATTTTTCTTCGCGGCGGCGATGGCCGCCTCCATGTCACCATTGTGCCACAGGGGCATCCCACAATATTGCTCGTAGGCAAAGGCCACATCCACCTTGTTGCGGGCCATCACTTCGAGAGTGTCCATGCCGAGACCAGGCTCGTTGTAATTGACGAAGCACGTCGAGAAGAACGCGATCTTGGCGACCGGCTCTCCCTCGGGCGCTTTCCAGGACTCACGAAAACGAGCGGCGAAGGTCTTCCATACAAAGGGAGGGAGCTTCTTGTCTTTGTGAATCCCCAACGCGCCTTGCATGAACAGGCGGTGGACTTTGTTCTCATTGGCCCAGTTCGCTATGGGCGCGGTCCACGCGGCCAGCTTGCCGATCAGGTCAGGATTTCCCAGCAGACGGTCCGTCAGGGACACCCCGGTTTTCTTTACTTCTTGCGCTTTAGCGCGAGCGATCAAGCGTGGGAAATCAATGGCCCATTCGTGATCCCCTGGCGTATACGGACAATTGATGTGACAGAGCTTGCACTGGAAACAGAGATTGACCACTTCCTTGAGGTCTTCGGTCTTGAACTTTTCGATCTCGACCTCGAAATACTTCTCGTCCGTGCAGTAGCTATCCACCGCCTCGAATAATTTGGGGAAACTGCCGCCGAATTTGTTGCATAACCGGCAGTCGGCACACAGCTTGAAAACGCGCTCGACCTCCGACCGCAAGTCTTGCGGGTCCCAATACTGCTCGTCAATCGGATCGTAAGCCGGAGTCTTGTTCATACGCATCCTCCATGTGAGAGAAGGCATAAAACGTAAAAAAGACACGCATGTCCCACTTTTACGCCTTATGCCTTACGCCTTACGTTTTACGTTTTACGCCTTACGTTTTACGTCCTCCGCCCACTGCACCAGTTCTTCGACTGACAATGGTGTCTGACCAAAATGTCCGCCGAGCAGCGTACAGTCTGGTGGACGAAATGCCGCCTGAGCACACAAGGTGGGCTGCGTACATAAGGCCCGGAGCGACCCATCCCACAACAGTTGTCCATCCGCCATCAACAGTGCCCGCTCGGCATATTCCGCGGCCACCCAGGGCACGTGGGTGATGATAAGAATTGTCCTCCCTTCCTGGTGAAGCCGTTTGAGTAATTCCATCATCTGTCGTTGTTCGGGATAATCGAGACCGGTCGTGGGTTCGTCCAGAATGAGCATGCGTGGGCGCAACGCCAGCAGGGCGGCAACCGCTAACCGTTGTCGTTCTCCTCTACCGAGCAGAAAGGGATCCTGATCGCGCAAGGACTGTAACCCGACGGCTTCGAGGGCCTCATCGCTGCGAATGCGGACCGCCGCCGAGTCGAGGCCGAGGTTGCGCGGCCCAAAGGCGACTTCCGCTTCAACCGTGTCGGCGAAGAGTTGATGATCGGGATTCTGAAAGACGTAACTGACTTCTTGGGCAAATTGATGGAGCGGTACTTGGTTTAGCTCCTGCCCGCGGAGCAGCACATGTCCTTGGGTCGGAGTCAGGAGACCGCCGAGATGTTTGGCCAAGGTGGTTTTTCCTGAACCATTTTTGCCTAATAACGCCAGGAACTCTCCCGATTGAATGGTCAACGTCACATCGCGGACCGCCGGTGGCCCTTCCCCATAGGTGTGAGTCACCGCCTGGACGTGGAGCAAGGGCGCTACACCGTTTTCATGCCTTGGCGTTTCCACGGATGTAGACGACACAACCTGTGTTGGTGGCGCAAGCGACAAATGTTGCTGCAACGTCGTCGCCGCATCGGCGACCGAGCGTGTATATGCCGGAATTCCAAGGCTCTGCAAGACCCGATCAATATCACGTGGACGCACGCCGTAGCGTTCTAACAACGTGGTCCGCGGCAAAATCCGTTCCGGCGGACCATCCGCGACGATTGCCCCAGCCGCAAGGAGGATCACACGGTCGGCGAGGACAGCAGCGGAGACTTCGTGCTCGACTAAGATTAGGGTGTGGCCGCTGGCGCGCATTCGTCCTAAGAGCGCGAAAATTTCTTGTCGCCCGTGCGGGTCCAGATCGGTTGTCGGTTCGTCCAACACCAGCACGCGCGGTTGCAATGCCAGGAGGGCCGCGATCGCTAGTCGTTGCTTCTGTCCACCTGAAAGCGTGGTCGGGTCGCGCCCTTCGAAACCGGACAAACCCACCTGCGCCAGCACTTCCTCCAACCGAGGCTGCATCGCCGCCGGGTCCACACCAAGCTGTTCCATGCCGAATATCACTTCGTCACGCACAGTGGTCGAGAACAACTGCGCTTCAAAATCTTGGAACACCATGCCCACGGTACCGGCAAGTTCTCCAACCTTTTCATGGGTGAGCCGCTGGCCGAAGAGAGACATGTCTCCCGTGAGATGCCCAGTCTGAAATGCTGGGATCACTCGATTCAGACATTTGACCAACGTCGATTTGCCCGCGCCAGAAGCTCCCATGATGACGACCATTTCGCCCTGTTGAACGGCGAGCGAGACCTCGCGCAGGGCTGGGGTCGTGGCATCGGGATAGGTGAAGGACACCCGCTCAAGTCGGAGGGCCTCTACAGCGGGAGAGTCGGCGTAGTGAGGGACAGCAACGGTGGGAGTCACAGCAGGGCCAACCCCAAGCAGGCGAGCAAGATAAAGGGGAGCAGACCAAGGCCGATTTCGAGTGATCCCGTCTGGGTGATCCAGCCCATGCTGGTAAACAGTGCTGGAGTCCATGTCCCGCTGGAGATCAGATTCCCGACGATGAGCCCACTAACGGTGGCACAGGTGAGGAGGATTAATCCGGTCAGGCGCACGGCGTGTGGTCGCGGTGGTGGCAGTTCAACAAGCTGATGGTACAGCAGCCGCCCACGGGCCACGCGCGGGTAAATCACCGAGAGCAGGAGCGGGGCAAACAGCATGGACGAGACAAAGTTGTTGAACAGCACGATATTGCCCAAAACGGAGAAAGGCACGAACCCCAGCAGATTCAGTCCCCAGCCGATGAACAGCGCGCACAGGGCGCTCGTCAAGAAAATGGTGAAGGTGAATTGGACCCATGCGAGCGGGGTTTTAGGAATTGGCTGGCCGTCAGTGATGAAGTGCCAGATTTTGTAAGGTGCGAGTCCATAGAGAAAGTTGCCCCAAAAGCCAAACAGGTCTCCTGGTCCGATGCCACCAAAAAAATCGCCAATGATGTTGCCTATCGCCGCGCCCCAGGCGGCGGCGGGGCCAAAAAGGAAGGAGCAGATCACCGGTACGGCATTGGCTGGGCGTAATTCGGTGACGCCAGGAATAATGGGGATCACCTTGAAGGGAATGAGAATCGTCGCATAGAGCGAGGCGCAAATAGCCGTGAAAACAACGAGCCGCGTATTATCCCACATGGGCGTGTATGTCCTGCGGCCCCCAGGTACCACACTAGGCCCCCATGCACAATCCCGCGCGCTTCAGGTCCGTTGACAACCCCAGCGAAAATCCTTTAGCGTGTCGCACGATGAAACGATCAATGATGTACGGTATTTGTGGAGTCCTCGTGTTACTTATTGGTGGGTGCTCGGGAACCGTGAAGCGCCCCGCGGCAAAGGAATACTATGAGAAAGCAAACGAGGCCTACGCGAGCGACGACTACGTCACGGCGGCGGAATCCTATCAAGATCTCCTGGATCAATACCCCTTGAATCCGTACGCCGAGGAGGGGCAACTGAAAATCGCCTACGCCCATTATCTGAATAAGAAATACGCTGAAGCGCTCGGCGCGTTTAGCGATTTCGAGCGTAGCTATCCGACCAGTTCGCACCTGCCGTTCGTGCAGTATTATCGAGGGATGTCCTATCTTGAACAGATGCGCTCGATTGACCGTGACCAGAGTATGGCGGAAAAGGCCAACGATTTTTTCCGGGTCGTAACCGATCGCCATCGCGAGAGTCCTTTTGCCACTCTGGCGGAAGAGAAGAGTCGGTTCTGTCGCGAGTCCATCGCGGCCCGTGAATTGTACGTCGTGGACTTCCAAATCAAGCGCAACGCCATGATGGCCGCTAGAGCCCGCTTGCGGGCGCTGATTGAAGAGTACCCGGAAACGGATTCCACGGTGTTCGCCCTTGAGCGACTCCAGACCTTGATGGAACAAGAGGGGAAAAAAGACGTCGCCGCGCTCGCGGCCCAAGCCCTCGCCGCGCGAAAATCCGCTATGCCTCCACCGCATCCCTTGGCGACGAAGGAAGCAAAAGCCGGAGAAGTCGCAAACCCGGTTAGTGAGCTTCCGGCACCAAGCCTTGATCCCCTCCTCACGCTGGTCACCGCGCTCAAGAAGCTGGAACAGGAAGATCGTCAGCTCGTGGCGCATCCTCCAGGCAGTGAGCAAACGTCAAAGCCGGATTCAGCATTTACGGGGGAAGATAAAAAAATTCTCGAACGGTCTCGCCAGAAAGAGAAAGAGGCCGAGTAGGACCGTCCGGATGGGATTTTGCGATGGCGGATCCTCTGAGGCTCTATCTGGTACGACACGGACGGGCGAGTGCCGGATTCGCGGAAGCGCATGACCCCGGCCTTGATGAGCTGGGCCACGAACAAGCCCGTGCCGTCGCCCAAGAACTCGCTCCCCTTGGCCCACTGCCCATCCTCACGAGTCCACTGAAACGTGCACGCGAGACCGCCACGCCTCTCGAACAATTCTGGAACGTGACCGCTCAAGTCGAGCCGCACGTCGCCGAAATCCCCTCTCTGACGACAGACCTACAAGAGCGCACGACCTGGTTACATCACGCCCTGCAAGGGCAGTGGCGTGATCTCGCATCGTTTCATCAGCAATGGCGAGACGCGTTGGTGACTTTTCTGAGCAGCCGCACCTCCTCACTGGTCATCACCACGCATTTTGTCGCCATTAACGTTGCCGTAGGCGCGGCCACGGGTGATGACCGTATGGTGTGTTTTGAGCCCGACAATTGTTCGTGCACGGTGTTCGACGTGGTCGAGGGGAAGCTGCATCTGGTATCGTTAGGGCGGCAACGGACCACACCGATTCGCTAAATTCAGACTCTTCTCGTCTGGAGAGAAAGGGGGAGGACATGCAACCTTGGGAAGCATTACCAGCCGTTGCTCTCTATCCCACCAGTGGCTCCATCACGCGGGCTTTTCTTGCTCGTGGTATCGGCGATTTTCAAGCCGCCGCACGGCACCTACATCACCTCCCCTACGGCCGCAACACGAATCGAGCGGATTTCCGACTCGTGCTTGATGAGGAGCGTGGGACGTGCAGTACGAAGCATGCGTTGCTCGCGGAGCTCTCCCATGAACAACAGATTCTCGTTGTCCTGACGTTAGGTATCTATGCCATGCACGAACGGAACACACCGGGGGTCGGCGGGATTCTTGAGAAATATGGACTCTCCTGTCTCCCCGAAGCGCATTGTTATCTTACCTATGCAGGGAGGCGCATCGATATTACGCGCTCTGGAGTGGAGTCGACCGAGCCCATCACGCGGTTTTTCCACGAGGAGGCCATTACCCCGGCAGGTATTGGCGCATATAAAGTCGAGGTCCACCAGCACTATGTACGCACCTGGCTGGTCAACGAGCGTGGCGTCGCCGGTCGCACGTTCGCGGAGATATGGAAGATTCGTGAGGAGTGCATTGCGGCGTTAGCGCAGTGAGACTGCGCAGCTTGCAATGCACTCGTAAAACGTAAAGAGTACAACGTAAGAAGAGTATCGGACTTATTCTTTACCCCCGACGTTGTATAATTCTCCAAGGAGGTTCCGCATGGCCGGCCCGCTCGCTGGGTATCGTATCATTGACGCGACACAAATGATTTCTGGCCCCATGGCGACGATGGTGCTCGCCGACCAAGGGGCCGATGTCATTAAAATTGAGCCGCCTGGGATCGGAGACCTGACCCGTGCGCTAGGCGGGCCTCGTGGCATGTCGCCGACCTTCACGGTCGTCAACCGCAATAAACGGTCGGTGGTCCTCAATCTGAAAGAGCCGCGGGGCCTAGCTCTCCTCAAACGGCTTGTCGCGACCGCCGATCTCTTTGTCCAGAACTTCCGTCCTGGGGTCGTTGAGCAAATGGGGATTGGCGAAGCCGCCCTGCGACAAATCAAGCCGAACCTCGTCTATGTGTCGATCAGTGGCTTTGGAGAGTCCGGCCCTTACGCCCATAAGCGAGTGTATGATCCGGTGATTCAGGCGGTATCGGGCTTAGCGTCGATTCAAGCCGATGCCACTGGGCGGCCTCACATGATGCGCTTGATTGTACCAGACAAAGTCACGGCCCTGACCGCCGCGCAAGCGATGACGGCGGCGTTGTTGGCCCGTGAACGGACGGGGGAGGGGCAGCATGTGCGTCTGGCGATGCTGGATGCCGTCGTCGCCTTTCTCTGGCCAGAGGCAATGGCGACCCATACCTTCGTCAGCACGAAAGACGTAGTGGTCCGTCCACAAGTCCGCGACCTGGTATTCGAGACGGCGGATGGATACATCACCGTGGGTGTGGTTTCCGATGCCGAGTGGCTAGGCCTGACGAAAGCCCTTGAACATCCCGAATGGCTTGAGGATGCCCGGTTCAAGACGCCCGCCGGACGCGTCAAATATGCCGATGCGCGACTGGAGATGACGGCGGAGGTGCTCACCACCCGGACCTCGACGGAATGGCTCGCGCGTCTGGATGCCGAGCAAGTGCCGTGCGCCCCAATCCTGCGCCGAGAAGACCTGTTCACCGATCCACAAATCGCCGCGAATCACCTGATTGTGGAATCGGAACATCCATCCGTGGGTCGGATGCGGCAACCGCGTCCCGCCGCGCGCTTCGAGAAAACGCCCGCGGAACTGCGGAGTCCCGCTCCACTGTTGGGCGAACATACCCAGGCGGTGCTAGCCGAGTTGGGAATTTCCGAGATCGAGAGCAATGCGTTGCGAGAGCGCGGGGTCGTATAGCAGGGGGCGGCGGGACAGATGAAAACGGACTCGTTGTTCTATCGGTTGTTTCAGGAGTTGCCGCGTTTATTGTTCGATATGATCGACCGGCCCGCGGCGGACGCGGCACGGTATCGCTTTGAAGCGGTAGAACTCAAGCAGACCTCGTTCCGTATTGATGGTGTGGCGTTGCCGCCCAACGAGCGTCCAGACTGGCCAATCTTTTTCATTGAGGTGCAATTTCAGGTCGATCTCGACTTGTACGCGCGACTTTTCGCCGAAGTCTTTTTGTACCTCCGTCAGCAGCGCCCCACGCATCCTTGGCATGCGGTGGTGATCTATCCGACGCGAACGGTTGATTCCGGCGATGTCTCGCATTATCAGGTGCTCTTACGGAGCGCTCACGTCACACATGTCTATCTGGATGAGTGGGCCCGGCCCCGCCAAACGTTGACGCAACAAGTGATCGGCGTCCTGTTGGCCGACTCGCGACAAGCTATCATTGAGGCGAAAACCGTGCTGAGGCAGTTCCGCGAGGCCAAAGCCATTGACAGGGAACTCACGACAACCATAGAAAATTTGGTGGAAACAATTTTAGTGTATAAGCTGCCGACGTTGAGTCGAGAGGAGATCCAAACCATGCTGGAACTGACAGATGTGGACTTGAAACAGACGCGTTTTTATCGAGACGTGTTTACGGAGGGCCGCCAGGAGGGCCGCCAGGAGGGCCGCCAGGAGGAGGGCGTCGTGCTTATTCTTCGCCTACTCCAGAAGCGATGTGGTCCGCTCGCTGCTCCGGTCATGGAGCGGGTGATGCGCTTGAGTCTGGTGCAGATAGAAACCTTAAGTGAGGCGATACTCGATTTTCGCGGAATGGCGGACTTGGAGCAGTGGCTGGCTATGCAGACACGAGAGTGAGTGGGGCATCAGGAAAATTCATTCGATCCCCTCGCATCCTCGCCCTCTCCTCGCCGGGCGAGGGAACTCGGCCCCCCTCAAGCGGATATAGACTGGCCATGGCGATGGAGGGGCGAATGATGATTCGCCCCTCCATCGCCTCACGTGGACCGTGATTATTCCTACTTCAGTACATCCATCATCGGGGCTACCGTCTTCGCGTCGAAGTAATCACACCAGCGAAAAATCTTCCCTTTGTCATTGAACGTAAAGACGCCGAGGACTGGCAGTTCGACTTTCAGGGAACCGGCCACCCAGTGCTCAAGGCGCTCATTCATCACCACATCGCCAGCCGAAGAGGTGTGCTTAATGTCCATCTTCGCCAACGAAATCTTCGGCCCCTCAACAAATGGGGTCAGCGCTTGCCGCACTCCGGCATGTCCATGCACCGGCTGCCACGGCATGTTGTGGTAGAACACATCCTCGCTCAGATACGACACTAACTTGTTCATGTCGCGGTTGAGAAGTGAATTACAAAAATCAGTTACGGTTTTTTCGTTTGCCGCACTCATGCGCATCCTTCCTTTTGGGTTATGGGTTTCGGGTTTCGAGTTTCGGGTTAGGCTTCAACTCGTTGCATCAAGTCCAGTAAGTCAGGGATGCGGCGAATAATATGACGAGGCCGGTCTTCTTCGGGAGCAGGATCGCTGTCGGGACTGCTCCAAATCAAGACTGATTGCATGCCCGCGCGATTCGCGCCTGGAATGTCCTGCTGTAATGAATCGCCCACAAAAAAAGTGGACTCCGGCGGCCTGTTAGCACGGCGCAAGGCTTCGGTGAAAATGCGACTGTCGGGTTTGCACGAGCGCGCGTACTCGCTCGACAAAATGGAATCGCAGTGCCGCCGCAGTCCGCTCAACTCAATCATGTGTTCGAGTTGGTCATCGTCTATGTTACTCACGATGCCGAGATGGCAGCCGCGTTCGCGGAGTGTGGTCAACGTGTCGATAACACCCTCGCGCAAAGTGAAGTCACGTTCCCGCCGTTGCCACTGACTCTGTCGATAGCGCGCAAGCTGCTCCTCGGTAAAGGCAATCCCCAGCTCCCGCGCCATCGCCTGCAAGACATCCCGAAAGAGGTCGCGGTGGAGATAATAGGGGCGCGGCAGGTATTCATAGAAGACACGCTTCAGCGCCCCACGGTAGGCGCGGAGAATGGCTCGTGGTTCGCCCGTTGCTCCGGCCCAGCCCGCCAGATCAACAATACTCTCGCGTTCGCCTGGGGCGACCGTTTCGTAATCGAATAGGGTACCGCCAAAATCAAATAACACCGCCTGGATTTTCGGCATGATGTCCTTCGTTTTCTTGTCTCTCTGTGAAATGTAGACGGTTCCATAGCATGCTAGGCTACTGGCGGGGAAGTGAGGAGGAGGGGCAAATCAAAAATCAACAGGCGAAAATTAACAGGCGAAAATTAACAGGACTGAAGACCGAGGACTCAGCACTGAGTCTGGAATCCGCAATCCGCAATCCGCAATCCGCAATCGGACTTCCCCCAGATGTCGGGCTGTTATTCGCTTCGCGGATCGTGCGGCTTTTCGCCTACGGATTCCTGTCGATCATTCTCGCGCTGCATTTGGCGGTGGTCGGCATGAGCGAGCGACAGATCGGCGTTGTCCTGACGCTTACCCTTGTTGGGGATGCCGCCCTTTCTCTTCTCGTGACCCAAATCGCGGATCGCGTTGGTCGGCGGCGCATGCTGATCGCCAGCGCGAGTCTGATGATCTTTGCCGGAGTGACGTTCGCGCTCACGAGGGATACGTGGCTGCTCATCGTGGCGGCGTTTATTGGCACGTTGAGTCCGACTGGGCATGAGGCTGGTCCCTTTCTTCCCTTGGAGCAAGCCGCGCTCGCGCAGCTCACGCCTGGAACACAACGGACACGCGTCTTCGCCTGGTACAATCTGGTCGGGTCTTTTGCCGCGGCAATCGGGGCGTGGAGTGGTGGCATGGTGGTGACAACGTTACAACAAACCGGCCTTACCCCACTGAACAGCTATCACATCATGTTTGCGAGTTATGCCGGCTGCGGCCTCCTGTTGGGCGTGGTCTTGAGCTTCCTGTCGTCCCGGATCGAGGTTGCGAGCCCGGACCTACAAGGTCCATCCCGGTTTTTTGGGTTACACCGTTCGTGGAAGGTCATCCGCAATCTCTCGATCCTTTTTGCTGTTGATTCCTTCGCCGGAGCGCTGGTCTTGCAGAGCTTGCTTGCGTACTGGTTCCATGCCCGTTTTGGAGTAGCCCCCGCGACTCTTGGGCAACTGTTCTTTGGGGCGAATATCTTAGCGGGGTGTTCCGCGCTCGTCGCCGTCCGTGTCGCCGCCCGTATTGGCCTCATTAATACCATGGCCTTCACGCATCTTCCGGCCAACGTCTTTTTGCTGTTGACGCCACTCATGCCCACCTTTCCATTGGCGGCGGCGATGTTGTTATTCCGCTACAGCACGGCACAGATGGATGTGCCGACACGTCAGGCATACCTGATGGCGATCGTCGCGCCTGACGAGCGCTCGGCTGCCGCGGGCGTGACCGCGCTCGCACGGACAATGGCGAGCGCGTTTGGTCCAGTGGTGACCGGCGTCTTATTCGGTGCTTCGCTGATGAACATGCCGTTTTTCCTCGCCGGAAGCATCAAAATTATCTACGATCTCGCTCTGTACTGGAATTTTCGTGACATCAAACCGCCGGAGGAAGAGTAAAGAACTGAAAGTGCCTCACTCTTATCCCTGGGCGATGCGTATTGCTCCACTGTGGCGGACCACGTACACAGAAAAAGGATGTAGATGAGAGGAGCACGTAATGGCAACCACCATTTTTACTAAAATCATCGCGGGTGAGATTCCCTGTTTCCGTGTCTACGAAGATGACAAGGTGCTCGCCTTTTTGGATATCAGTCCTTTGAGCCGCGGGCATACACTGGTCATTCCCAAAGAGCCGGCGGAAACACTCGACCAGCTTTCGGAAGAATCAGCAGCGGCACTTGGCCGGGTGTTGCCCCGTCTGGGTCGCGCGATTCTGCGAGCGACCGGAGCAACAGCATTTAACATTCTACAGAACAATGGCGCGATTGCTCATCAAGTCGTCATGCACGTGCACTTTCACGTTATCCCGAAGTACGCGGACGGTGCGGGGCTTGGCCTTCAATGGCCCGCGCGGTCACTCGGGGCCGACGAAGGAAAAGCGCTCGCCATTGCTATCGTGGGACAGATAGGTTGAAACAGATGACTGGGAACTGAAGGCTGACGGTACAGTTTCAAGTTCCACGCGCTAAATCCCAAAAGCCTCTGACCCGGTCCTCAGTCTTCCGTCTTCGGTCTTTTTTTTGGAGGAAGCCCATGAAAACAATTGGCGTACTAACCAGTGGTGGCGACGCGCCGGGAATGAATGCCTGTATCCGCGCCATCGTGCGCACGAGTCTGAGCCACGGCTGGACGGTGTTCGGGGTTCGTCATGGCTATGCGGGGCTCATCACTGGCGAGGGAGCATTGCTTAGCAGCCGAGATGTCAGCGGCATCATTCAACAAGGGGGGACGATCCTGGGCAGCGCGCGGTGCCCGGAGTTCAAGACTGACGAAGGGCGACAGCAGGCCCTGCGCGAGTTGCAACAGCACCAGATTGAGGCGCTCGTGGTCATTGGCGGCAATGGCTCACAAACTGGCGCGTTGGCATTAGCACGGATGGGAGTTCCTGTTGTCGGTGTTGCCTCAACCATTGATAACGACCTGGTGGGGTCGGACATCACTATCGGTGTTGATACGGCGCTGAACATCGCGCTCGAAGCGATCGACCGTCTGAAAGTGACGGCCTCCTCTCACCAACGGGCTTTTCTGGTCGAAGTCATGGGACGCAACAGTGGCTACTTGGCGCTGATGGCCGGTATCGCTGGCGGAGCGGAGACCATCTGCATCCCTGAAATCGAAACGACTCCAGAAGCGGTCGCGCAAACCCTGCGCGCCGCGTATGACCACGGCAAGGCTCATGCCATCGCCGTCGTGGCGGAAGGGGCACGCTATGATGCAGCGGCGTTGGTGACGTACTTCCGCGATCATCAGGAACGGTTAGGGTTTGATCTGCGTGCCACGACCCTCGGCCATGTGCAACGCGGTGGGAACCCCACCGCCTATGATCGCCTTTTAGCCACGCGCCTTGGGGCTGGCGCGGTGGCCGCGCTGGTGCGGGGTGAATTCGGGGTGCTCGTTGGCATGGTGCATGGCCGAGTCCAAACGACTCCCTTGACCGACATCATTGGGAAACAGAAACCGATTGACCCCGAACTGTTCGCGCTAGCACAGGTGCTGGACCGGTAGACCTGCGGGAAGAAGAATCGGGGAATCGGAGACGGACCAGTTGAGACGTTTGAGGGAAATCTGAGCGGGGCCACCGGTGGCGCGTCGATCTTCGATAAAAAAGGGATTGGAACGATTGTCAATGATGACTTATGAAAACACGGGGACCCGGATAGGTCCAGCGTGCCATCCAGGTCCCCTGATCTCACCACCGGCGTAGGTGGCTGTATGGTCATTGCCTTCACGGTGCTGGGTCTTTCGGCGTGTCTGTTTCCGGTTGCCCGTCGGTATTCGGAGTTTTCTTGGGCTCCGCTCCATTCCCGCTCGTGCCGAACGCCTTGAGATTGATGGCGAGTTCACGCAACCGCTTGTTCACGAGCCCATTCACGGTCCCTTCCTCTTCACTGGTGCCAGCCCGAACGCCAGTCAGTAAGGCAACACCTTCGTCAATCGTGCGGATCGGATAAATATGAAACTGCCCACGTTCGACGGCATCAATCACGTCGGGCTGCGGAATCAGGTTGCGCACGTTGGCTGCTGGAATCAGCACGCCTTGTTGGCCAGTGAGCCCCCGGACTCGGCAGATATCAAAGAAGCCCTCGATTTTTTCGTTCGCGCCGCCAATGGCTTGGACCTCGCCCCATTGATTGACGGACCCGGTGACCGCTAGGTCTTGACGGATCGGCAATTCCGTCAAGCGCGAGAGCAGGGCATACAACTCGGTGGGCGAGGCGCTATCCCCTTCCACTCCAGAGTACGACTGCTCGAAACACAAACTCGCCGAGAGGGCGAGCGGTTCATCTTGGCCATAGCGGTGGCGGAGATACCCGGACAGAATCAACAACCCTTTGTCATGAATCGGCCCGCTCAATCGCGATTCTCGTTCGATATTGACAATCCCGGCTTGCCCCATTGCCACACTGGCGGTGACACGAGACGGTTGTCCAAAGCTATGCTCCCCTAGTTGAAGAACAGGGAGACCATTCACCTGCCCGACCTTGTGGCCATCAATGTCAACGAGAATCGTCCCTTGGGTGATGAGGTCATGATATCTTCTTCGATCCGGTTTGAGCGAAACACGCGCTCTGTGATCGTCTTTTGCACGTGGTGAGCGGACACCAGCGCGCTTTGCTCTTGTCGCGCCCAATAGGCCGCTTCGCGGGCGAGATCAGCGATTTCGGAATGAGAGGCGGAAACTTTTTGACGATCTCCCGCTTTACGCGCCCCGAATTCCACGATCCGATCGAGGGCGGAGCGATCAAAATGTGGCAATCCTTCGGTCCGACAAATGTGGGCGATCCACTGGCCATAGACAATGACGTGTTGCGGGTCGAGTTCCATCGTGCGACGGAAATCAGCGTGGACTTTGAAGATTTCGCGGAACTCCTCATCCATGCTGTAGCGGAGTGAGAAGCGCATCGCCAAACCGCCGCTCAATTTGTCGCACATCTTCGACCATTGCCCGCATGATCTCTTGCTGTCTACTGGGGAAGGCCGCCATCTCTTCCGCGAACGCGCGCTGATTTTTCTCGATTTCCCGCTGCTCTTCTGGGGTCAGGCGGGCAAACTCCTCTGGGCTTTCGAGTGGTTTGCCCTGGACGATGGGGATAAGGATGATGCCCCCTCCAGGGCTCGCTTGCAGCAGGAAGCTTTTTTCCCGTGCCCGGGTTTCCAGGGCCTCGTTCAGCGCTTGGGCTTGGGCGGCATATTTTTCCTTGAGTTGGGTCTTCTCTTTATCAAAGGCTTCTTGGCGAAAGGCTTTCGGCAGTTCCTCACGCAGTGTCTTGATCAATGCGCCCATCAAATGTTTGAGGCGGCATCCCAGTCCAGCCGGGAGGGGAATGGCGCGGGGGGCATCGGGATGAGCGAAATTTTGGACGTAGACCCAATCCTCTGGGGTCTGAACGTCTTGCGCGTGTTGGGCGACCCAGTCCCGGAGCGCCGTGAGCTTTTCGGAGCCGGTGAGGCCGGAGGCAAAGATATTGAACCCACTACTGGTGATGCCTAACCCGAGTTCGAGCGCCGCACGCGCACGGTCCTGGCCAATGAAATCGGTGCCAGCGACGATCTCCGCGGTCGTGTGGAAATCGGATGGGAGGGTCACGTGGAAGCGGAGGTGCGCGCTGATCAGTTCGCTCGCGGGTGGTGCGGGGAACAGCGTGGTCGCGGCGGGAGGAGCTGTCGTCTCAGTACTCATTTATGCGCTCCTTTCTCGGTGCGTTTTGGGGAGGGTAACATGCAGGACACCCTGCTTCACTTCCGCGCGAATCTGCGCCTGGGCCACCGACGCCGGTAGCCGCACACGGCGGGAAAAACGGCCGGAGCGACGTTCCTGATAATGAAAGTTCCCTTGTGTCGCCGTTCGCAAGACAGTGCGTGTGCCGCGCAGTACTAAGTCCCCTTTGTCAACTGTCACCTCAACGTCCTCTTCCCGAATACCGGGGAGATCCACTTCAAGGATGAACGCCGCCTCTGTTTCATACAGATCCACTTCTGGACTCCAGAGCTCGACCGTGGGACGAGTGAAACCCCAGGGGCGATGGATCAGTTCGTCAAACAGCCGATCGACCTCGTGCACGAGGTGAACAGGCAGTGAAAATCCCGTGTCGTCTTTCGCCATGACAAGCTCCCTTCTCTGTGTCGGTCTGGGCGTGCTGAGTCTGAGTGGCTCTCAGGAAGAAGCCATGTAAACAGGGAAGAGCCGGAAAGAGGGTCGCTCGCTTTCGGACACGATCTTCGCTACATTTTGGGAGGTCGAAAACCCCAACGCTGAGAGAGGCTTCTCCGGAAGTGGAAGGAAAATGGGGTGGCGCGTGGAGGGGAGAGGGAACACCACGTATGGAAAACTTTGCGGCATTATTACGGCAATCTAGGGAAAACAAAAAACTAACGTTGGAGGACGTAGAGGCCGCGACACGGATTCCTCGGTCGTATCTTCTTGTCCTTGAGGGAGAAGCAGGCTTGATGTCAGACCACGTCTACCTCATGCCGTTTCTGCGCACCTACGCGAAATTTTTGGGGCTGGATATCACCGCCGTTGTGTCTCAGTTCATCTTGGAGTTACATGAGGCGGATTCCCGATCCATGCCCTCCTCCGAGCGACGAGCGGCTGCGTCCTCCTCCGCACGGTTATCGTTCTGGGCTCTGCCGTTGCTCCTGGCGCTTGGGATACTGCTTGTTGGTTCTTTTTTGTGGCAGAACGGATCCAGCGGTGTTGAGTCGCTGTGGCCGACGGTGGTGGCGAAGAATGATGCTCTTCCTGAGCGCGAGAAGCCCGCGCCGACCGAGTCATCACAAGAAGTTTCTCTTGCCACGGACCTCCCCACGGAGCGACCTCCGACGCCGTCTGTTCCCATCGCGGTCGCCCCGCCGTCAACAGGCCTCGCCCCTTCTACGTCGGAGGGAACCCCCAGCACGGCTCAGGCCGATGCTGCCGTTCCCATTCAGACTGACCCCGCGCCGGTCGTGGCGCCCCCTTCCCAACCAACGCCTCCCGTGGGTGACGGTGCCGGCCACCGGCTGAACATTCAAGTCAGTTCCCCAACCTGGATGCGTATCGTTGTCGATGACCAGTCTCCCAAGGAAATGATTCTGAAAGCGGGAGAACTTCGTGAATGGTCCGCCCACCAAGGCTTCACGTTGTCCTTTGGCAACGCGGGCGGAGTCACCCTGAATCTGAATGGCCAAACCCTCCCGCCGCTGGGAAAATCTGGTCAGGTGGTACGCAATATCCGACTCCCCGCGGACACTTCGGCCCCTCCTGTGGCAACGACACTCCAGTAAGTGACCTTAGCCCACATGTGGCATTACCGTCTCCGCGAACCGTTGCATCATTTCTTTATCCTGTTTGTAGGGAAACATGGCGATAAAGTAATCGAACCCCAGTGCCCGATAACTCAGGAGCGTCTCCGTGACTTGCGCCGGGGTGCCAATCATCCCTGACTCCCGTGCGATTCTGAAAATACGTCCAGTACCGAGCGCGGCGGCGGCATCCGCCTCGCGCTTTTTCAGCTCCTCTTCGCTATCGGCAAGACAGGTCACAATGAAGAGCGATTTGTCGATCGTGGTAAAGTCTCGCTTGACCTCGTCGCAGTGACGCTTGAGAACCTCGATTTTCTTCTTGACCGCGGGAAGCTGATAGCCGAAGATCATGTTCCAGCCGTCGGCATGTCGCGCCACCATCCGCAGGAGTTTTTTCTCGCCTGCTCCGCCAATCCACATCGGTAATGGTTTTTGCACCGGCTTGGGCGCATTGAACGCGTTGTCTAACTGATAGTGTTCTCCTTGGAACGAGGCGCGCTCTTCGGTCCAGAGTTTCTTGATGACCTGGATGGCTTCTTCCAGTTGCGCGAGTCGCGTGCTGACGGAGGGGAACGGGATGCCGTACGCTTTATACTCCATCTCCTTCCAGCCCGCGCCAAGCCCGAACTCCAAGCGGCCATTGCTGATATGGTCAACACAACTGGCCATCCTCGCGAGGATGCTCGGCAGCCGATACGAGTTGCAGGTGACCAGCGTGCCCAACCGCAGCTTTGTCGTGACCGGTGCGAGTGCCGTGATGAGGGTCCAGGCATCGAGACAGTTGCGCTGCTCGGATTTGGCGTCCCACAGCAAATGATCCGACGCCCAGAGCGCGGTGTAGTTGAGCCGTTCCGCTTCCTTGGCGAGGTCCATGAGTTCGGCGAAGTTAAAACCAAACTGTGGTTCGATTTGAATACCAAAACGAGTCATGCGGTGCTCCTGTGGTGATTGATTTTCTTGTTCAGGACTTACGCTCAGAGGGATTAACAGGCCCCAATGGGGAGACTATAGCATCTTTGCCGGGTTTTATTATGGCCTTCGAGGAGCATGTATCGTATAGTTTGGGTCCCAACATTCAAACAAGGGAGGCAAAGCCGTGTTTGGTCCAGGTGCGTATCGACCCGATCTCAGCGAAGGGATTACTACG
>SHZE01000020.1 GCA_009692435.1 Deltaproteobacteria bacterium
TAAAAAAACACTCGCGCGAGAAATCAAAGCATGGCAAACCTACCGTAACAAACACCACTCAAAAGCAGATTGGCAATTTACAACCGCCGATGCCCGCATTACACTCAAACATCTCTATCCTATAATTTAGTTAATACAGGCCACTAGTGATGTCTTCCTTTGTTGAGGTTCGAAATGGGGACGAATAACACAGGTAGAGAGCGTGTGGGTAGACCACCATTGGATTTGTTCCATTGTGGTCACATTGAAGAATGACGAAGTCTTGGATGCCGACGCGCTTCACCGCAGCGCTGAGGAGAGAAACCGCTTGGATGCGCGCGGCGGGCTTTTCAAACAAGTAGCCGCCTTGAATCCTGCTAAGTTCGATCGCTTCCGCACGAGGCGCTAAGGCAACTTTTGCTGCCGATGTGATAGTTCCGTCGGGCAACGCTACGATAGAGAAACCGTCCACTGTGTAAGCAGCAGTCTCAGCGTACTCGGAAAGGGGAAGAAGAAGCTCATGCCACTCAGTCGAAACAACAAATAGCCTTACGTGGGTTTCATCAAGCCCTTGGTCACGACGAAACAAGGCTGTGTATTTGAATATTTCATTGAGCGCTTGTCTCGCAGCTTGGTCGCTTCTCCTGATCTCGATGACCAAAACATGGCCGAATCTGTCTTTGGCGACGATGTCGATGCGCCCTCCAGCGCCAACCGAATTGCTCAGCACATATTCCGCCTTGAGCAGTGTTAGGCCCGATTCGAGAAGGTCGAGATGGCACGCGAGATAGTCGCGTATCTTGTCTTCAAGTCGGTTGTTCATGCTGTCCGCCTACAATTGTCCCGCGAACGCCTTCTGCAGGATGGACTGGCGGAGCCGAGTGGCGCGCTGGAGGTTGGCGGACACCACCGCCTCCAACTCCTCCACCACGCTCAACCGCCGCTCCACTTCCGCCACGATCCGCGTCTGCTCGGCGAGGGGTGGGAGCGGGATGGCCAGCGTGCTAAATCGACCGAGGCTCACTTTCATCTGAGCAACGCCTTTTGTGATTAGCTGAAGCTGCGGTTTAACGACTTCTGAGTTCATCGTGTGGACAAAGAAACGCCTCTGTGGGAGTAGTGGAGACAAACGCAACTTGATGCAGTCGGCGGTAATCATGGCGTCAGGTTCCGAGTCAGGATAAAGACAGGCGTCTCCAGGCGGAGCGCCCATTTTGGTAATGAGAACGTCGCCACCGCTCACGCTATGCGCACGAAGTTCTTCGGCTTTGGTCTTGGACACGAACACCGTCCCGTCGCCGCCAAAGCGCGACGCTCGGATGTTCCGGACGAAGACGAGAGGAACGCCCGAGTCTGTGTAATCGCTGACTTTTAGATTGCTCCCGAATGGGCCAATCGCGAATGAGTAGGATTCGGCGGCGGAAAGTTGTTCTGGCGATGCCCATGTCCACCCCTCGGGCAGCGTCGCTAAGCAGGTAGTATCGGGAGCAGCAGGTTCTTTGTATTTCCCACGGCCCTGCCAGTTTTGGCGGCGCTCGGTGAGGATACGGGCGAGCAGGGCCGCGCCGGTTTCGAATTCAGGCTTCAGGTTTCGGGTTTCAGGTTTCAGGCAGGCGAGTTCGGCTTCCGTAGGGACGAGGCGGCCTTCGCAGGCGGCTTTGAGGACGGCGGCGCGGTAGCGTTTGAGGTTGGCCTGCACCCGTCGCAACGCCGCCACCCCCGCCTCCAGCCGCGTGAATTGCTTTTCTATTTCGGCAACGATGCGGCGCTGTTCGGGAAAGGGAGCGAGCGGAAACTGAACTTCACCGAGTACCGTCCCGTTGACGTTTGGCTGGCCGATGCCGCGTTTGCCACCTTCAATCTGACGCCAGTAATCCGGGCTTTGGAAAAACGCCGAGAGGTAACGCGAATCCACGCCCGACGAAACGCGAACGCGAATCAAGTAGGACGCGAACACCGCTTCGGGACAGTCACCAATGAGAAAACTCTTTCCTGTAGTCGCTCCGGTGCGCGCAAACACAAGGTCGCCAGCTGACAGTCGATATTTCGAGATGTCGTCTTGCGGAATGTTGCAAGATGGAACTGTGCTCCAATCAACGCGACCCTCCTGAATGTCGGTGATGCGGAGAAATCGCGGGCCGTCCTTCCGTTCGACTGCGCTCGCGGTGTGGCCGTATTGAATGGAATCGGCCATGTCTTTTATCGCGACGCGACGCCAGCCTTTCGGGAGTTCGCCGCCTTCTATCGCCCCTCCAGGGCTCGACGTCTTTTGGGATGCGTGACCCAGGGCGACGTCGCTGCGCTCCTTGCCCTGGGCTGGCTTGTTTCGCCCCGTTGGGGCTGCGGCTGTACGCGTCGCAGTCATTTCGGGGCCTCCAGTTGCCTACGGGTCTTCTCCAACTCAGTGGCGAGGACTTTTTCATCGGGCAGCGCGGTGAGGTATTCGCGGACAAGCAGCTTGGTGGGCAGGGCCTCGGTGGCGTAGCGGACGAGAGCTTCGCTTTTGCCACTGCAAAGGATGATGCCCACGGGCGGGTTTTCGCCGGGCTGCACCCAGTGTTCGCGGGTGTAGTTCAGATACACGTGCATCTGCCCGGCGTCGGCGTGGGTGAAGCGACCGAGCTTCAAATCGAAGATGACGAGACAGCGCAGGCGGCGGTGGAAGAAGAGCAGATCGACGCGATACCATTCGTCGTCGATGCGTAGGCGGCGCTGGCGGCCGACGAAGGCGAAGTCGTTGCCCAGCTCCAGCAGGAAGGTTTCGAGGTGGCGGATGAGGGCGTCCTCCAGGTCGGTCTCGGAGTATTCATCGCGCAGGCCAAGGAATTCGAGAACGAGCGGATGGCGGATTTCCTCCTCGGCGCTGACCGCGTCGCCGGGCTGGGGCTTTGCGCCTTTGGCGAGCATGGCGGCTTTGTTGCGCGAGAGGGCGGTGCGTTCGTAGAACTGGCTGTCCATCTGCCGCTGGAGCTGGCGCACGGACCAGCCGCCACGCAGGGCCTCGGTGTGGTAGAAAGCGAAAGCTTCGGGAGAGCGGGCGCGGCTTATCAGAAGGACGTAGTGCGACCACGGGAGCGGGAAGGCGTGGGCGAGGTCAGACAAGTTAAATGGCAATGCTGGCGACTTTTCGGATGGCATCTGGAAAATCACAGCCGGTGTCTGGGAAATTGTAGAGCCCGTGGATTCGAGCGCCGGTGTCGCTCGTTTTTCTCCGATCGTAGATTCGCCAGACACTGTCTGGCGAATTCGCTCCGGCGGAGCTGAGAAGTAAAACTGCCGCATGTTTTGCAGGTTCTGGCGTGAGAACCCGCGACCGAAGCGAGTCGTGAGATCGTGAGCCAACCGCTTGAGCACCTCCTCACCATATCCCGCCCGCTTCTCGCCATGCTGCTCAAACTCCACGATACGCCGCCCAACCTCCCAATACGTCGCGGTCATAACCGCATTGACAGCGCGTGCACTGGCCCGGCGCGCGTCTTCGAGCAATTCACTTACGCTGCCCAGCAAACCCGAGTAGTCGGCGAGGGTGGCGGGTGGCACTATTTTCTTCTTCATAGTGGGTTTCCTCATGCCGCGAGCGCCTCATTCAGTTCATCGAGCAGCGCAGGCAGTCGCGCGCCGAAGAGCTGATGCGCTTTGCCCAGGCCGCCGCGTTGATTGAACGGTGAAAATTCCAAATCCTCCAGCTCAATGCTGAGGCTGGTGGCGATGTGGTCGCGGATGAGATTGAGCCACGCGAGTTGTTCGGGCGTGAAGGGCTGGCGTCCAGCCTCGCTATCCGCCTTGGCCCGGTCCATAAGCCATTGGGTGAACCGCTCCGACACGGAATCGGCGAAAGGCGCGAGCACGGGTTGCTGTTCCAGCGCGAAGCGGACAAGGGCAACGAGGTCGGCAAAGCGTCCGACCTGGGAGCGGCCCTTGACCTTGCCGGGCGCGGTGACGGCGAAGGCATCCCAGAGGCGGTCCTCGGTCCACGCGGCGTGGTTGTCGCGAAGTTTCTTCTCCAGTTCCTTGAGCATCGGCTCGGTGAGGCGCTGTTTGTGCGGGCGGTTGTAAAGAATTTGCAGGGCGTCGATCTCGGTCTGGTGTTGCGCGAGGTAGTCGCGAAAGGCTTCGACGAGACCGGCGGCCTTCGCCTTTGCAGTTGCGTCGAAGCCCTGGCTCAGAACGGTGTCGATGGTGACGGTATCGATGGTCTGCTCGGCGCCCTGCTTGGCCTTGGCGAGAGCGTCGCGCAGGGCGGGCGTATCGAATGGGGCACAGGCTTCGTCGGCCAAGTGCTTGCGCACGGCCACCATTTGTTCGGGCGGCACTTCAGCGGGCGAAGCGCCGGGCTTCCCAGTGGCTTTTTCCGCGATGGCGTCGGGGTCGATGGCGCGAAGCAGCGTGCCGGACAGTTCGGACAACGACTTGCCACCAGCCAATTCCTTCAACGTCTCCGCGTCTGCGCGTGAAATTGCCCGATCCAGTCGAGCGAGGCGTCCGGCGAGCGTGGTGAGTGTGTCTTCGTCGCGTTTGCCCAAGGCCACGCCGAGGAGCAATTTGTCGAAGGCGACGGTGCGCTGGCGTTCAAGCGGGCGGGAGTCGGTCTTGTCGCTCTCGCATACGCCCACGGCATCGACGATCACGAAATGCGTCTTGGCGCGAGCATCCGCGCCGCTTACGGCCTGCAAGTCGGTGGGCGTGAGGACGCGGGTCCCGCGCCCTTTCATCTGCTCGAAGTAGGTGCGGCTGTGGGTGTCACGCAGGAACAGCAGGCACTCCAGCGGTTTGATGTCCGTGCCGGTGGCGATCATATCCACGGTGACGGCGATGCGGAGCTGAGGCGAGGTGCGGAACTCCTGGATGAGCGTCTCGGACTTTTCGTAGCGCTTGGTCTCGGGGTTGTAGGTCTTATAGGTGATCTTCTTGGCGAAGTCGTTGCCCTTGCCGAACACTTCGCGAACGAGATGGACGGTGTCCTCGGCGTGGGAGTCGTCCTTGCAGAAGATGAGCGTCTTGGGGACGAACGTGCGACCGGGGAAAAGCTCGGTGAACAGGGCGTCCTTGAAGGCCTGGAGGACGGTGCGGATCTGGGACTTCACCACGACGGAGCGGTCGAGGTCTTTGGCGGCGTAGGCGAGGTCTTCGTCGAGGCGCTCCCAGCGCATCCGACGTGTGTCTTTATTGCGCCGGTCCACATACCATCCCTTTTCAATCGTGCCGCCCTGCTCGGTGACCTGCGTTTTGATGCGATAGACTTCGTAGCCGACATTGACGCCATCGGCGACGGCGCGCTCGTGGTTGTATTCCATCACGAGGTTCTGGTTGAAGAACCCGATGGTCTGCTTTGACGGCGTGGCGGTGAGGCCGATGAGGAAGGCGTCGAAGTATTCGAGCACCTGCCGCCAGAGGCCGTAGATGGAGCGGTGGCACTCGTCGATGACGATGAAGTCGAAGGTTTCGATGGGCACGCGGTCGGTGTAGGCCACGTCTTTCGGACGGTCATCGGCGGTGGCGATTTCGTAGCCGGATTTTTCGTCGAGGTCTTCGTCCAGCTCCTCGCCGCGCAGCATTGAGTACAGGCGCTGGATGGTGCAGATGGTGACGCGGCAAACGTCGTCGAGCTGGTTAGAGGTGAGGTGCTGGACGTTGTACACCTCGGTGAACTTGCGACCGGTGTCGGGCGCGACGAACTGCTGGAACTCTCCTAATGCCTGGCGCCCAAGATTGGCGCGGTCCACCAGGAACAGCACGCGTTTCGCCCCAGCGTGCTTGATAAGCCGGTACGTAAAGCCGCACGCCGTGTACGTCTTGCCCGCGCCAGTGGCCATCTGGATGAGCGCGCGCGGACGGGCGGTGGCGAGGGACTCTTCGAGATGCGTGATACCTTCAACCTGACAGGCCCGCAGGTTTTGGACCGGGAGCGGGTGGGCGAAGGGCATTTGCGCAAGACGGCGACGCAATGTGTCCGGTTCGGCAAGCCACGCCGCGAGCGTTTCGGGGCGATGGAACGAGAAGACGCGGCGCGAACGTGGTGAGGGATCGCGTTCATCGCGGAAAAAAGTTTCGACGCCGGTGGATTCGTAGAGGAACGGCAGTGATCCGGGCCCGATGGACTGGATAAAGTCTGGAAGATTTTTGGCGTAGTGCGCGGACTGCTCCGCCACGCCCGACAGGAGCGTACCTTCTTTTTTGGCCTCGGTAACGCCAATAGCTTTGCGATCGACGAGCAGGAGATAATCGCAGGTGCCGGATTTGAGCGGTGCTTCGCGTAGCGCGATGCCGCGCCCGGCGGAGAAATCCACCGCCCGGTAATCCTGGACAACCCAGCCACAGGCGATGAGTTGCGCGTCGATCCTCTGGCGGGCGCGTTGTTCGGGAGTCAGATGAGGCATAGAGCGAGCAACTCAGGTTGGTGGAAACTGACGGGCACACTTTTTGATGAAACCCGATGGACCCGCTGTTTCCACGCTATTCCCACACCAAGGGAACAAACCGCCCTTCGTGGAGAAAACTGTCCGCCGTAATGAGCGGATAATCGAGCGCATGAGCAGTTGCGACAATCACACGATCGAAGGGATCGCGAATGGTGGGAAAGCGAGCGACCGAGAGGAGAATGTCAGGCGTGTAGTCTTGGATAAAGAATGGACTTGGTTCCTGCTGGTAAGCGGCAACCAGTTCCGCAAATGACATGGGGAGATGAATCTTCTCATCCTCAACGAGACGAAGGACTTCCTCCAGTACCGTAACCGGAATGGTAATACGAGCTTGCCCTTGAGTTGCGGCACGAAAGATCTTCTGTGCTGCTCTCCCAAGGTTTTGGGTTTTTCCTGTGGAAAAGTATACCAGTGGGTGGGTGTCAGTCACGTAAAGCATCGCGCAACATATCCCCACTCCGCTTGACTGCCGCGTAGTATTCTTCCGCGAGTTGGCGCGATCCTTCTTTGAGATCTCCAACAATTTCCATCAGATGAGAAAACGATCGGGGGCAGCCTTTTTGACGCTGCCGGCGATACTGCTCCAACTCCGCCATATCCTCTTTGTACCGCTCAGCATTCACTAGGACGGCAGCCAATTTGGAGCGTTGTATAATGGCGACGGGGCCGCCGCCTCCGGCAACTTCCTGGGTTAAGCGACCCAACGATGCGCGTGCTTCAACCAGACTGACTTGTTTCTTTGGGAGCATGGGACTCCTCCTCGGTACGGTTAACTGTACCGAGAGAGGAAGGCAAGTCAAGCCGTTTAGTCGACCCCCAACCGCTTCTTGCCTTCGGCGGACATCATCTCCGGATGCCACGGTGGGTCCCACACGACACGGACTTCGGCGCGAGTGACTCCCGTGAGCGATTGAATCCGCCGTTGGGCGTCTCGTGCAATGGTGGGTCCCATGCCACACCCTTGCGCGGTGAGTGTCATTTGGACCAGCACACTGGTCTGGCCCTGCGGTAGCGGCTCAAGTTGGAGATCGTAGATGAGGCCAAGGTCCACGACATTGATCGGAATCTCTGGGTCAAAGACCTGCCTGAGCTGGTCCCACACCAGCTCTTCCGTCACGGGTCCACCAGCGGTCGATGGTACCGGTGCTGGACTGCTGGGAGTCTTGCCAATCGCATCGGCGTCTTTATCGGCGAGGCGCACGAGCCCGCCGGAGGAGGTCAGTTGGAGGGTGTACGTACCGCCCAAGGCTTGGGCGATACGAGCGTGGGTGCCTTTGGGGAGAAGGACCGCTATCCCTTGGGGAATACGGATCGCTTCACAATCGCGTTGGAGTTCGACGTCTTCGTGACTCATAGTGAGGTTCTTAGTGGAGGGCGTGTGGCTCGCTCAAGGTGAAAGGGGCAACCGTCGCGTCAAACTGCTCGCCCTTCGCGGTGACCATTTGATACGTGCCGTGCATGGTTCCAAACGAAGTAGTGAGTGGACACCCCGAGGTGTACTCAAACGATTGTCCCGGCGCGAGAATGGGCTGCTCACCAACGACCCCCGGGCCTTTCACTTCCTCGACCTTGCCGTTGGCATTGGTGATGATCCAATGCCGACTGATGAGCTGAGTCGTTACCGACCCTTCATTGCTGATGGTAATGGTGTAAAGAAAGAACCATTGGTTCTGGTTCGGGTTGGATCGTGAGGAATCGTAGCGAGAAACGACTCGCACTCGGATCCCTTGGGTAACAGCGTCTGACGTAAACACGGTTGACCTCTTTGTCTGAGAAAGTACCGGGAGTGTATTGGGCTGGGCCTGATTCATCAAGCCCAGCGCTGAATTCGTGCCAGGCACCGAGCGGCTTGACAGACGGAGAGAGAACAAGGCACACACCATTCCGCGAGAGTCAAAAAGGCGAGGCGATGAAAAACTACACAATCGTGGTGCTCAAAGGCGATGGCATTGGGCCAGACATCATCGACGCAACCCTGCGTGTACTGGAAGCGGTGCGCAAGCGAGAGGATCGCTTTCAGCTCAACTATCAGTTCTATCCGGCTGGTGCTGAATGCTATCGCCAAACCGGGACCAACCTTTCTCAGGAAGCGTTCGCGGCGTGCCAGCAAGCCGATGCCATTCTGAAAGGGCCGATGGGTCTCCCGGATGTCCGTAAACCGGATGGGACCGAGGCTGGACTGCTTGGTGGTGTCCTGCGCAAAGGGTTGGACCTCTATGCCAATGTCCGTCCGATTCGCCTCTTTCCAGAGATCGCGACCGCGCTGGCGGGGAAATTGGCGGAAGACATTGACTACGTGATTGTGCGCGAGAATACCGAGGGAATTTATTTCTCGCGCGGACAAGGAGAAGTGACTCCCGAAGGCGTGAAAGACACGATTGTGACGACTCGTGTGGGGACGGAACGGATCGTCCGTTTTGCCTTTGAGTTGGCGCGCTCCCGCACGGGCGCACCGCAGGACGGAATCAAGCGAGTGACCTGTCTCGATAAAAGTAACGTGCTGCGCAGCTTTGCCTTGTTCAGGCAAGTCTTTCTGGAAATTGGCGAGCAGTATCCTGACATTGAAAAACAGTGCGTGTATGCCGACGCCGCGGCACAGGCGCTTGTGCTCTGGCCCGAACGTTTCTCCGTCATCGTCTGTGAAAATTTCCTTGGCGACATTTTCAGTGATTTGGGAGCCGCGACCGCTGGGGGCCTCGGATTCTGTGGAGCCGCCAATATCGGCGCGCGGCATGCGATGTTTGAAACGACGCACGGGTCAGCCCCGTCGCTGGCCGGACAGAACAAAGCCAATCCGATCGCGCAAATTCTTGCAGGCGCGATGATGCTCAACCATCTCGATGAAGTTGAAGCGAGTGCCTGTATCATGACCGCGGTGGAGACAGTCTGCCGAGAGAAGCGAGTGTGGATTGACGCGGACGGGTGTCCGATTGAAGGCACACAGTGGGTGACGGACGCGATTGTGGAGTGCGTTGCGGACGGGAAATAGGACGCGAAACGTAAGGCGTAAAACGGAAGAAGAAGACTGAATCCTCAAGCGCGGTGGGGCCGTCGTGGAAAAAATCCGGGCGCGGTGACGATCCGAAAAATGGTTTCCGCAAATGGAGGGTCCTGGAGTCTGGGAGTCATTTCTTTATTGAGTCATTGAATCATCGGGGCATCGGGTCATTGGAAAATTTTTTCAATCCGTCAATGGCGCAATGACTCAATTGCTCAATAGTTCAATCAGCCAATGACTTGATCCCTTGCAAACTTTCCGTGGATCAGCGAAAACCCTCCTGTCTGTGCTGATGGCAGAGACAGGAGGGGACGCTTATGAAATTCGGGCTTCATTACCAGTTACCGTGCGATCCATCACAATCCGCTGTCCAACGGTATCGCGATACTATTGAACAAGCGGTGTATGCCGAATCGCTCGGTTTCGAGTCGGTGTGGCCAGTTGAGCAACATTTCAATCCTGAACTCTCGATTTCTCCATCGCCATTGTTGACGCTTGCGGCCATCGCGGAACGCACCACGAAGCTCCGCTTGGGCATCGCTATCGTCCTGCTGCCACTGTCGCATCCTCTACGAGTGGCGGAGGAAATCGCGACGCTTGATGTTATTAGCAACGGGCGCGTGGAGTTTGGCGTTGGGCGCGGATCGATCCCGACGCATTTTACCGGCTTTGGGCTTGACCAGCGTGAAAGCCGTGAGCGCATGTTGGAGAGTCTCCAGATTATTCTGCAAGCTTGGACGAAAGAGCGATTCTCGTTTCAGGGGCAGTTTTGGCAGGTTGATAACCTGTCCATTGTGCCCAAACCTGTCCAGCAACCACATCCACGAGTACACATCGCCACGAACAGTAGTGACACTTTTGAGCTGACCGGTCGCATGGGCTACCGCATCTGCGTCGCTTCCCAAGTGAATCCCTTCTTTCGCATTAAGGAGTACCTGCCGCTGTACCGACAGGCACGTGAAGCCGCGGGACATCGGCCTTGTAGCGAAGACGATGTGACCGTGCTCATGCCGCTCTACGTGGGGGAGAGCCCGGCGCAGGTCAGGCAAGAGTTAGAGCCCAGCATTAAACGGTTCTTGTCCACCGTGGCGACGCTTTACACCTCTCTCAATGCGGCGGACGCACCGGGGAATAAGCGCTTAACAGAGGTGCTCGAACGAGCTCGACGGATGACCTACGAGCAGGTGAGCGAGAATATGGGAGTTTTCGCCACTCCTGACGGTTGTATCGAACGCCTCACCCAGTTCACGCAGGACTTTGGCATGGGGCGCGTCATTTGCTGGTTCAATCCCGGCGGCATGGTTCCTCACAAACAGGTGATGCGAAGCATGGAACTGTTCGCGGAGAAGGTTATGCCACAGTTTAAGAGTTAGGAAAAATCAAAAATCAAAAGGCAAAAATTAGTAAGGACCGAGTAATCAGGGCTAAGTATCTGCGCAGAAATTAGTTACCGGATTGCTATCGTTAGGGACGAGAGATTGCGAGCATAGTGCTCGGTATGTCCCCTGACAATCTGCCTGAATCCGGTAAGTAATTCTCGCGCGGGTACTAAGACTTAAGACTCGTAGTCAGTCAATTTAATTTTGAGGGATAAATTTTCCGTCGTGCCCGCGAAGGCGGGCATCCAGGAACCTCAAGCAGAGGCCAAAGGTTTAACTGCCTGGATTCCCGCCTTCGCGGGAATGACGTTCCTCTAGCTATCCATCTCACCCGAACCTCGAAACCTGAACCTATGAACTACAAACACGAATTTCTCAATCTACTTTTGAAAAAGGATGCCTTCAAGATTGCCAAGGATGCTGGTTCATTCTTCAAGTTGAAGAGTGGCCGGATGAGTCCGACGTTTGCCTCGATTGGTGCGCTCACCGATGGTGAAAGCTTGGCGATGATGAAGAAGGCATACAGCGAGGCCGCGATGGATGGCGTGCGCGACGGTGTCCTCAACGACTTCCAATATGTGTTTGGCCCAGCCTATAAAGGCATTAACCTGTGTGCGCTGACCTGTGAAGGGTTGTACGAACAGTTCGGCAAGAACACGTCGTATTTGTACGACCGCAAGGAAGAGAAGACTTACGGTGAAGCGACCCAAGGCACTGACGCCAGTAAAGTGATCGTCGGGGCGGAAAAATTTACGCCGGGTGGTTCGATTCTGCTGGTTGATGATGTGATCACCACCGGGCAAGCCAAGTATGAGGCGCTCGACAAGATCAAGTTGTTAGGCAATTACACGATTGCTGGAATGGTGATTGCAGTGGACCGGCAGGAGTTGTTGGGGGACGCAGCCGGTTCAATCAGCGCGGTCCAAACCCTGGAGCAAGAGTTCGGCATCAAGACCGTGGCGATTCTGACCATGCACGACATCTTCGCCTTGATGCAAGACACACTCGCGCCCGATGTCCGCTGGGCGTGGGTGGCGTATTACGAGCAGTATGGGGCGGTGAGGATGCAGCAGACGGGGGACGGGGGATGGGGGACGGATGACGGATGACGGATTGTTTTTCCCTCAAGCCTCTCCGTTCCTCCCCCAATTCGCAATCCGCATTCGCCAATCCGCATTCTTCATTGCGCTTGTTCTAAAGCGCTGGGTGCCGCTGGTGCCACGAGGTGGATTGCTCGTAGGCGTGTCCTACCTGAAACACCGTTGCCTCGTCAAACGGTTTGCCCGCTAGTTCGAAACCAATTGGTAAGCCTGAAGCGCTGAATCCGCACGGCAGCGCGAGGGTGGGAAATCCCGTGAGGTTCATCAGCGGGGTGTAAATGGAAAACCCGTCCGCCGTGAGAAAACTGCTGGCTGGTGGTTCCGACCGCACGCGCCCTGGCAGGAAACCCGTGGTGGGCATCAGAAAGAGGTCCACTGTTTCCAGTTGCCGCAGCATGTCGCGGCGAATTTGGTCGCGGGCGCGTTGGGCTTGCAGATAGCCAGTGCCACTCACCAACGTGCCAATAGCCAACATCATACGCAGGTCGGGATTGTAATCTCCGGGCCGGGTCTTCATGTCTTCGAGATGATACGCGGCGGCATCGGCGGCGATGATTGGCCAGATCAAGGCGAACATCTCTTCAAACGTAATGGAATCGACATCGGTCACGACGGCACCTAGCGTGGTCATCTGCGCGATGGCCGTTTCAACCGACGCGAGAATTTCCTTGTCGCAATTCGACATGAACAATCGGCGGGGAATGCCGATGCGCAGGCCTTTGATGTCACGCCCCAGCTTGGCGCTGAAATCAGGTACCGGCTCGTTGGCGGAGGCCGGATCAAGCGGATCGTAGCCCGCGCACCCTTGGAGCATGAGGGCGCAGTCCTCCACCGTGCGGGTCATGGGGCCGGTATGGTCGAGGTTCCACGACAACGGAAACACGCCCGCGCGGCTCACCCGTCCGTATGTGGCTTTCATACCGACAATGCCACAGCAGAACGCGGGCCAGCGAATGGATCCGCCAGTATCGCTTCCCATTGCTCCATACGCTAACCCCGCCGCCACCGCCGCTCCGGACCCGCTGCTGGAACCGCCTGGATCAATGTCGAGATTCCATGGATTCCTCGCGGGCTGAAAGTACGAGGCCATCGTTGGTACGCCAAAAGCAAACTCATACGTGGCGAGTTTCCCCAAGATGATACCACCGGCCTGTTTGAGCTTTTGGACCGAGGTGCAGTCTTGGCGGGCGACATAATCCTTGCGGAGTTTGGACCCACCTGTGGTCGGGCCTGACTCATAAATGTCTTTGACGGCAAGCGGGATTCCGTGCAAAGGACCTTTGTAGTTGCCTTTTTGGATTTGCTTTTCCGCTTCCTCGGCGGCGACAAGGGCGTCCGCGGCAAGAATCGTATAGTACGAGTGGAGCTTGGGCTCGATGGCGGTGATGCGGTCGATAGTTGCCAGGGTGACTTCGCGCGGAGACAGCTCTCGTGTCGCGATCCGTTTGGCTACTTCAGCCAGCGACATATATGCCAGTTGTGCATTAGTTGTTGCCATTGTTAGCCCTCCACTTTGGCGTGAAAGGTCACCGCCGGTTCAGTCTCTGGTCGGATCATCTTTTGCACGATTGACTCCCACTGTTGCAGTCTGCTGTATGCCGCGGCGAGATGGTCGAGTTCTTGGTCGCTCAACGAAATGCCGACGGCGGCGAGCCGTGCGGTGACAATGTCTCTGTTGTTCATAGCCCCTCCTTTTTGGGGATGGTTGTTAGATGCCAAGGAGATTTTCCATGCGGTCCCACCACGCGCGGAACTCGGTTGTGAAGAGCAGGGGTTCTTTGCTGACGGCCATAATCCATTTGAACGTGCCGAATAGACAGAGGTCCGCGTAGGTCAAGGTGCCGAAGAAGTATTCCTGCCCGGCTATGGCGAGATTGAGATCGGCGAGAACGGCCCGCATGCGTGGGCGGGACTCCGAACGTTTCGCGACCGTACTCTCCAGGGTCATGCCGAGCCGCTCTTCGCGTGATTTGCGAAAATATTCACGATCCACCGGGTCAATGCTCGCATAAATATCGGCGGCCACAACGGGAAACACGGCGGTGTGGACGGTCCGGTCCACATAGAGATTGAAAAACTGACACGCCTCTTTCAGTCCGAGGCCGGGAAAGAGGCGCGGTTCGGGATGGAGATGCTCGAAGTATTCGGCGATGAACCACGAGTCGGACACGACGGTGCTGCCGTCTTTGACGACCGGCACGCGATCCTGGCCAGAGAACGCGAGCTTGTTCTTATCGCAAAAACGGATCGGCACTGTGGTGTACGGAATCTTTTTGTATGCCATCACGGCTTTTGCTCTCCAGCAGTACGGACTGAGTCGCAAGTCGTTCGCCCCGACCAAGTCATAGAGTTCGATCATGGTAGTATCCCTTCTAAGCGCCGAAGAACCTCGTGGGGAAATGCGAGCCCTTCAGCGATGGTGGTGTTTTCTTGTACGCGTTCAATCCTCGAGGTGGCGGGGATTGCAGCTGAGACTGTTGTGTTCGCCAGCACGTATTTCAGCAACGCCTGACCTGGCGTTGTCACTCCATACGGGTGCAGAAATGAGAGATCGTGTCGCTGGAGCCCCCGCAGCAAGCGATTGCGGTCAAAGATCGGACAGATGGGGGTCATGACCAGCACGCCAAGGTTGAGTTGCTGGGCCACAGGCAAAATCTCGCGTGTGGCTTCCCGATCTCCTACATTGTAAGGAACCTGGATGGTATCAAAGACTCCCGTGCGCATGGCTTTTATCATTTCGGGGAACATGCTGGTGCGATAATCAGTGATACCGAGAAAGCGGATTCGTCCTTTCGCTTTGTACTCTTCTAACACTGGCGCGACCGTTTGCCAGCCCGCCATGTTATGAATCTGCATGAGGTCGATGACTTCGACTTGGAGCTTGCGAAAGGACTCTTCAATCTGCCCACGAGCCGAGCGCGCATCGTGCATCAACACTTTGGTGGCAATCAGTACGCCGTCGCGCCGTCCCTTCAAAGCGAGTCCCAACACTCGTTCGGCTTCGCCATACATCGGGGCGGTATCAAAGAGATTGACTCCGCGGCGGAGCGCCTCTGTCACCAGCGCATGGACGTGGTCAATCTCTCGTTCCCCGTGCACGTCGAATGATTTCCACGTGCCCATCCCGATAGTGCTCACGTTAAGGCCAGTGCGGCCCAGGGTGCGGTAGTGCATCATTCAGTCCAAGGTTTCTTCTGGGTGCTAGGTGTTAGGTGTTGGGGGCTCGGTACTGACAACTGAAAACTGACGACTGGCAACTTGTTTTCAACTTTTGCCTTTTAATTTTTGCCTTTTGCCTTTTGCCTTTTGCCTTTTG
This sequence comes from Deltaproteobacteria bacterium, assembly GCA_009692435.1. GTDB lineage: Bacteria > Desulfobacterota > Binatia > Bin18 > Bin18 > JABFSC01. Next base: position 15,192 of record SHZE01000020.1, read on the forward strand.
CCTTTTGCCTTTTGCCTTTTGCCTTTTGATTTTTGATTTTTCTTTATTCCTAATTGCTCCCCCTTGAGTGCTTGCGTATACATACGATACTCAAAGACGAGAAAAAAGATGGTGAGGAGGCTAGGTATGTGTGGCCGGTTTACTTTGGCTACGGACCTTGAGCAGATCGAAGAACGTTTCTCGTTTCATGCGGCCAATCGCTCGTTGACGCCACGGTACAACATCGCTCCCTCACAGGCGGTTTTCGCTATCATTGGCGACGAAGCGGGCAACCGTGGCGGGTTACTCCGCTGGGGATTGATTCCTTCTTGGGCGAAGGAGGCCGCGATCGGCAATCGTATGATCAATGCACGTGCCGAGACGATAGCGGAAAAGCCCAGCTTTCGGCGTGCGTTACAAAAACGGCGGTGTCTGATTGTGGCTGATGGGTTTTATGAGTGGCGACAAGAAGGAAAAAAGAAAACGCCAATCTTTATTAGGCTCGCGTCACGTGCCCCGTTTGCCTTTGCTGGATTGTGGGAGACTTGGCGTCCGCCGGACGATGAAGCGATCCACTCCTGTACCATCATCACCACGACACCCAACACCCTCATGGCGTCGATTCATAATCGCATGCCGGTCATCCTCACACCGGAAGCCGAAACAGTATGGCTCGACCGGACAAGCACGGAGCCGGAGACACTCTTGCCCCTGCTCGCGCCATATCCTGAAACGGAGATGGAGGCGTACGAAGTGGCGCTGACCGTCAACTCGCCACGGAATGATTCTCCAGCGTGTATTGCACCTGTGCGATAACGAGTCGCTATGTTTTGGAGAGCCCTGCCGCAACGACACTGCTTCTTGGTTCTCGCCTTGCTCCTGATGTCCCCGGCGGTTGCCTGGGCGAATCCCCCGGAAATAACGGCGACGTTGATCGATGAACCAATAGTGATAGATGGCGCACTTGATGAATCGGCTTGGCAACGAGCGCAGGTGATTGACACCTTGCGCCAGCGTGAGCCGAATGAAGGCGCGCCCGCTTCTGAGCGGACGGAAGTCCGAGTGATGTACGCACGGTCGCGATTGTATGTCGGGGTGATATGTTACGACTCCCAGCCTGACGCGATTGTCGCGACCCGGTTTGATCGTGATGTACTGCTCGATTCAGATGACCGGGTGACGCTGCTGCTTGATACGTTTCTTGATCGGCGCAATGCCTTCGTCTTTCAAGTGAACGCCGCCGGGGCGCGATTCGATCAAATCATCACGGACGAAGGGCAAGACCAGAACCCTGATTGGAATGGAATCTGGTACGCCCGGACACGCATTTCGCCTCATGGATGGACGGCGGAGTTCGCTATTCCGTTTCACACCCTCAGCTTTGCGCCCGGGCAATCGACGTGGGGGTTCAACATCCAGCGGGTCATTAAACGGCGAACCGAGGAGGTGGTGTGGTCAGGCTATCGGCAAAATCTCGAATTTTTCCGAGTCTCTGAAGCCGGACGGTTGCATGGACTGGAAGGGATCAATCAAGGGGTCGGGTTGGATGTCTCACCCTTTATCACCACGGCTCCGAAACGCCACGCCACAGTTTTCAAGCCGGGGCTCGATGTTTTTTATAAGCTCACTCCGAGTTTGACGTTGAGCCTGACCGCGAATACGGATTTTGGTGAATCTGAAGTTGATGATACCCAGGTAAACCTCACGCGGTTCCCGCTCTTTTTTCCCGAGAAACGGCAGTTCTTTCTCGAAGACGCGGGGAATTTCGCCACCAATGATTTGACCTCGACTTCCGGGCCGCTGGTGATCATTCCATTTTTCAGCCGCCGGATCGGCATTGCTGATGATGGCAAACAGGTGGACCTTCTGGGTGGGGCCAAGCTGAGTGGGCGGATTGGCCCGTACCGCATCGGGATGCTCAACGTGCAAACCGAAGAGCGTGGCCCGATTCCCGATGAGAACTTTAGTGTCGTCCGGGTGAAGCGTGATCTATGGACGAAGTCGTCAATCGGCTTCATCAGCACGGTGCGCGAATCCGCGCGTGGTGGGAAAACCACGGGCCTGGTCGGCAGTGATTTTCGCTACAGCACGTCAACATTCTTGGGCGAGAGAAATTTTGCGATCTCCGCGTTCTTTCTGAAAAGTTTTATCCCGCGCACCCGAAAGAACTTGGCGTGGGGGAGCCAGATCAACCTTCCCAATGATATCTGGCGGGTGTTCGGCACCTACCGTGAGGTACAAAAGGAATTTGATGCCACACTGGGGTTTGTGCCCCGCAAAGGCATTCGTCGGTTTGGGTGGTTTCTTGAAGTCGCGCCACGTCCTGGTCGTTGGTACACCCGACAAATCAGTTGTGCCTTCGACGGCAACTATATAGTTGAGCCGGACTCCAATTTGCTGCTGACGCGCAATATCAACTTCCCGTGTGTCTGGCGGTTTGAGAGTGGGGACGCCTTGGAATTCCAGACGCAGGAAACACGGGAGCGATTGACCGAGGAGTTTGTGATCAGCCGTGGCGTCACGATTCCTGAAGGTGGGTATGTCTTTCGTCGCCAGCGCGCGCAATGGCGGAGCGCGGATAAACGCCCAGTGGTTTTGCGACTGATCTATGAATGGGGACACTTCTACAATGGCCGACGAGACGATTGGACAGCGCGCGTTGATCTCCGTCCTGATCCACACTTCTTCCTCAGCGCGGAGTACCAACAAAATGATGGGCGCTTGCCGGAGGGAAACTTCACCATCCGGCTCGTCCGTTTACGTATGAGCATCGCGCTTAACCCGGATGTCTCTTGGTTCAACTTCTTCCAATATGACACCATTTCTGAAGTGTTGAGTATGAACTCACGCTTGCGCTGGATCATTGAGCCTGGGAATGAAGTCTTCTTGGTGTACAACCACAAGTGGCGTGGAGCGGATGGGAACCTGCGACCGACTCTTCGCGAAGGACGGATCAAAGTGCGGTACACGTATCGATTCTAATGAGTTCGGAGTTGTGGAGTTCGGAGTTGTTCTTTTTCGGTCAGTTTGGATTCCGCCACGAACGTCTTCAGCGAGTCCCTCGCCCATAGAGACTGCTCATCTCCGCCAAGCGAGCGCCAGCTTCCACGCTCAAGGCTCCGGGTGAGAACCGCCACGTCCAGTTTCCTTGCGTCTGGGCTGGCGTGTTCATCCGTGCTTCACTGCCAAGTCCGAGGATGTCTTGCAGCGGAATAATGGCCAGGGAGGCAATCGAACTCAGCGCCAACCGAATCATGTCCCAGTGTAGGTCGCTTGTCTCGGTTCGACCAAGATAGCGGAGCACGGAGAGTTGCTCGTGTGGCGAGAGCGTCTGAAACCAGCCTTGGACCGTGTCATTGTCGTGAGTGCCGGTGTACACCACACACTGGGGATCGGTGTAGTTGTGCGGTAAATAGGGATTACGGGCATCACCCTCAAAGGCGAATAGCAACACTTTCATGCCAGGAAACCCGAATTGTTGCCTGAGCGCGTCAACCGCCGGAGTGATGACCCCCAGGTCTTCGGCGATCATAGGGAGTTCGTTCAGTTCGGCCTGTACTCTGGTAAAGAGATCCGTCCCTGGGCCCGGCATCCACTGGCCGTTGATCGCGGTCTCTTCTTCCGTGGGAATGGCCCAATACGCTTCGAACCCGCGAAAGTGGTCAATCCGGACAATATCCACCAGCGCAAGGATCGCTCGGAAACGTTGACTCCACCACGCGTACACTTCCGTCACTGGTCGATTGTCTTCATCCCACCAGCGGTAGAGAGGATTGCCCCATCGCTGTCCAGTTTCGCTAAAGTAATCTGGAGGCACCCCGGCAACAAATCGTGGGACATACGTCTGTCGATCAAGGACAAAAAGATTGGGGTGTGCCCAGACTTCGGCGCTATCGAGCCCAACGTAAATGGGAATATCGCCAACAAGTTTCACTCCCCGTTGGTTGGCGTAGGTCCTGAGTCGTTCCCACTGGGTAAAAAAGAAGAACTGAAGATGCTTGTGGAAGCGGATAGCTTGGGCATGTGCGGCCTCCCATTTTGCCACGGTTGCGGGATCGCGACGCACGAAATCCTGCTCCCACGCGAACCACGCCTGCTCGTGGTTCACCTCGCGCAGCGCCATGAAGCATGCATAGTCATCAAGCCACCAGCCGTGTCGCTCGCAAAAGTCCGAGAAGGCATCGTGCTGCACGGGGGAAGCGACATGGGTAAATCGTTCAGAGGCAAGGCGGAACAGGGCGAATTTTCGCGTATGCGCTTCCGCATAATTGACAGTTCCTTCCGGCAGAGCTGGTATCTCGTGCAGGGCCGAGGCTGGTAAGAGGCTGTCTTGCACGAGCAGTTCTGGACTGATGAAGAAAGGGTTCCCAGCAAAAGCGGACAGCGTATCGTAAGGGGAGTGGAAACTACCACTTTTCGTGGGTCCCAGGGGAAGGATTTGCCAGAGATGTTGTTGATGATCGGCAAGGAAATCGATGAAGCGGTACGCTTCCGGCCCGACATCTCCAATGCCAAGGGGGCTGGGGAGAGAAGAGACATGCAGTAAGATGCCACTCGCTCTCGGTGGGAGAGGGTGACTGCCCCGATTAGGCATGGGGCTCAAATGCGGCGGGACAAGGAAAGCTCCTTGTCCCGCGCGAAGCAACAGCGTTGATGACGAACAGGCAAAGAAGTCGCCTTATTTCCTCAGACCTTTCTCAAACCCGCGAGTCGATTTTTCCGCGGCCTGAGTAGCCTCTTCCGCCGCGCGTTTGGCTTCTTCCGCCGCACGTTTGGCTTCTTCCGCCGCGCGGCGGGCCGCATCAACATCGGCGGTATTTATAACCGGAGCTGGCGCTGGTGGGGCCGCGTTCTCTTTCGGCACCCCGCAACAGTAGTCCCAACGATGCGACTCATGTCCAAACACTCGATGCAGTTCAGGTTGAGAAACGATTGCATGGATTGGTCGGGTGAGGAGCCATTCCGCGGCGAATCCGATGGGATGAACCGCATACGTCAAAAGGCGTAACGGATGCGCTTGGGAATCATCGTAACCATCGTAATATCCTGGTGGCTCAATGGAGCACCCAGCCTCCAGGTTCTCCCCCTCACAATCGTACGCGTGGACAAAGGTAGGGCCAGCCAAGAACAGAGATGCAACTCCAACCATCACCACTTCTTTCCAAAACCTCATACCATCCTCCTATCTGACTGAGGATGGGGCTCAGTCTACCCTTCTTCTTCAGCGCGCTCAACCTCTTCGCGCATTTTTCTCCGTGCCGTCGGGCGTTGGTACTTTTTCTCATCTTCTTTGGCGCGGGTCGGCGGGGGCAGCTCTTTGCGCACCCCGCGCAGCGCTTCCAGTTGAGTAATCGGCTTGAGTCTTTTACGAGCCATGGTGAGGGGGGCATAAAACACCAATAGGTAAAACGTAAAAAGCGTATCGTCTTTTTGTCCCCTTTACGTTTTACCTATTGACGTTTTACGTCTTATCGCAGCAGCTTCGCCGCATCCTTCGCAAAATAGGTCAGAATCATATCCGCTCCGGCCCGTTTGATCCCGGTCAACGCTTCCATCATCACCCGTTGTTCATCAAGCCACCCATTCAATGCTGCCGCTTTAATCATGGAATACTCTCCACTCACATTGTACGCGGCGACCGGATAGCCAAACTTGTCTTTCACCCGGCGGATGATGTCAAGATACGGCAACGCGGGCTTGACCATCACAATGTCCGCCCCCTCAGCAATGTCCAGCTCAACCTCCCGGAGCGCTTCTTCAGCGTTGGGCGGGTCCATCTGATAGGAGCGGCGATCACCAAACTGCGGGGTGGATTCCGCCGCTTCACGAAACGGTCCATAGAAACCAGAAGCAAACTTGGCGGAATAGGCCAAGATCGGCAGGTGCGGAAACCCTTCGCTATCCAGTGCCTCGCGAATAGCCCCAATTCGCCCATCCATCATATCCGAGGGCGCGACCATGTCCGCGCCAGCGCGGGCATGCGACACTGACTCTTTCACCAAGATTTCCAGCGTGGCATCGTTGTCCACGTCCTGGCCTTTGATGATGCCGCAATGGCCGTGGTCAGTATATTCGCAAAAGCACACATCGGTCATCAACAACAGCCCGGGCACCTGTTCCTTAAGAGCCCGAAGTGCTCGCTGGATAATCCCATCATCGTTATACGCATCCGAACCAACCGCATCCTTATGGTCAGGAATCCCAAACAGGATCACGCCAGGAATGCCAAGATCACGAATGGCTTTGCACTCTTCAACCGCGCGGTCAACCGAGAGTTGGGCAATGCCAGGCATTGACGAGATCGGGTTGGTGACACGTGAGCCAGGAACAATGAACAGCGGCATGATAAGGTCATCAACACTGAGCTTCGTTTCTCTGATTAAGCGACGAAAGTTTTCGTTCTGTCGTAACCGACGAGGGCGGGTGATCGGGAAACGCATCGTACCTCCTCAATTTCGGATTTCGGGTTAAGAAGCCTAAATTTTTTCTACTGGCTACTGGCTACTGGCTACTTTCCCAAAGTACTCCACAATCGCCTCGGCAAAGGCGGGGATCGTATAAACCTCAGACTGTACCGCCACGGTGAGGCCATGCTCTCGCACAGTCTCCGCCGTAATTGGTCCGATACAGCCAATGCGCGTGTGGCGACAGAGCATCGACAGTTCATCTGCGGAGAACAGGGCAACGAAATTCTTGACCGTACTCGAACTCGTGAACGTTACCATGTCCACAGTGCCCGCTTGCAACAAGGTGCGCACCGGTTGTACGGCGGTCGCTTGCGGCAGTACCGTTTGATAGGAGGCGATTTCATCCACCTGGGCACCCAGTGCCCGCAATTCTTTCGGTAAGACCGCGCGCGCCTGCTCCGCTCGTGGCAACAACATACGTTTGCCTTTCACCTTACCTAAGACCGTCACTAGCGCCTCGGCGCGATACTCTTCGGGGACGGCATGCACGCGCAGCCCCAGTGCCTCAACGGCCTGTGCCGTGGCTGGTCCAATCGTCGCAATCTGAAGATGGTGCAGACTCGCAATCTCTCGTTGTCGGGCCCGCGCTCGCGCCATGAAATATTCAACACCGTTCACACTGGTGAAAATGAGCCAGTCATACGTCGACAGTTGAGCGATAGCGGCATCAAGTTGCTCATACGAAGCCATCGGCACGATCTCAATCGTCGGACACTCGATGACCTCCGCTCCGTGGTGTTCCAATAAATCGATAAACCGCTGTGCTTGTGCTCGTGGGCGGGTCACCACGATGCGACGATGCGCCAGAGGGGCGCTGTGCGTTCTGGACGATGCCTGACTTTGTGACATGGGCGTGCAGCGTAAAACGTAAATAGGTAAGAAACTGGGGGCGAAAACGTAAATATGTACAACGTAAAGGAGAGAAGGAAAATGCTTTTTTTACGCTTTACATATTTACGTTTGACATATTTACGCGTTACGTCTTACCTCCTCCATAATTTCCGCGCCACCTTGCGCCAGGAGCCGTTCCGCGAGCGAACCGCCGATTTGTTCGACCGCCTGATGCGGACCTTCCTGCTCGCCGCGAATGAGTATCCTTCCGTCCGGGCTGGCAATCAAGGCAGTCAGATGCACGTGCTCCTCCGTCACCGTCCCTTTGGCGGCCAACGGGGTGCGACAACTGCCACCCATGCGCCGCAGAAACGCCCGCTCAGCACTGACCGCTATGGCACTCGCCAAGTGATTCAGCGGTTCCACCAATGCGCGCACGTCCTTGTCGTTTGCTCTCGTTTCAATGCCCAACGCGCCTTGCCCAATCGCCGGGAGAAAAACGTGCTCATCGAGCACGGAACTGTGTTGCGGTGTGAGTCCTAACCGCTTGAGACCAGCGGCCGCGAGGACCGTGGCATCAACAATACCTTCACGTTGCTTGCGGAGCCGTGTATCGACGTTGCCGCGGAGCATTTCAATGCGCACGCCTGGATGGAGGTGGAGCAAGAGTGCCTGACGACGCAGACTACTTGTGCCCACTCGCGTTCCTGGGGGAAGCTCCGCCAAAGTCTCACCATTTCTCGTGATGAGGATATCGCGGGCATCTTCACGCTCCGGCACCGCGCTGAGGGTCAGCCCGTTCGGAAAGTCTCCCGGTAAATCCTTGACTGAATGCACCGCGAGATCGACCGTTTCCGCCAACAACGCTTCTTCGATTTCCTTCACGAACAACCCTTTCCCGCCAAGCGTTGCCAGGGATACGTCTTGAATCCTGTCTCCCGACGTGCGAATCGGCACCAATTCCACCCGCAACCCGGGCCACAGTGCTTCGAGTCGAGCTTTCACCCACTCGGCTTGCCAGAGCGCGAGGGCGCTCCCACGGGTGCCAATGCGGAGGTGCTGTTTCATTGGGATATTCACTCGTCGTTTTCTTCGTCTAACCCAAAAATCCGCCGCAGTGTGGCAAGATCAACCGTCCCGCCCGCCTCGTTACTCCGTCCCACATTCTTCAAGTAGGCAATCTGTGGGTGCAAGAGCTTGTTCATCATCGCGGCACTGAGCGTGTCCATCGCTTTCTGGGCATGGGGAGGCAAATCCTTGAGCGAGGCCAGCGTTTTCGCCAACTCGCGCCGCCGGATCGTTTCCGCGCGTTCACGCAAGGCCACAATCGTCGGTGTCACTTCCAGTCCAGAGAACCAATGCCAGAACGTCTCAACCTCTTCCGCGACAATCGCCTCGGCTTTCTTCGCTTCACGTTCACGTTCATCCTTGTTTTCCTCGATGACTTGTTGGAGATCGTCAATGTCATAGAGGAAGACGTTATCGAGGTCATTGAGGTGGGGGTCAAAGTTGCGGGGGACTCCCAAGTCAATAAAAAACATCGGGCGGCGGCGACGTTCGCGCAACGCTTCTTCGACCGCCTCCGGTCTCAGCAGGTAGTCATTCCCTCCCGCTGAACCGATGACAATGTCGGTCAGGCGTAACTGCTTATGGAGCTGCTCAAACGGGACCACGGTGCCATTGAATTCACGGGCGAGTTCGACAGCGCGACTGTAGGTGCGGTTGGTGACGAGGATATTGCCGATGCCATGATTTTGCAGATGGCGCACGGCGAGTTCGCCCATCTCTCCGGCCCCAATCACCATCGCCGTCTTATCTCCCAACCGGTCGAAAATTCTGCGCGCCAACTCAACCGCGGCCGAGCTGACCGAAACCGCCCGTGCGGCGATCTGGGTCTCGCTACGGACGCGCTTCGCGACCGCGAAGGTTTTGTGAAAAAACCGATGTAGCACTTCACCCAAGGTTCCCAGAGACGAAGCGACGGTATAGGCGTCCTTCACTTGTCCCAGAATCTGCGGCTCTCCGACCACCAAGGAATCCAGACTCGCCGCGACGCGGAAGAGATGGCGCACGGCGTCTTTCCCGACCAAGCTATACAGATGATCCTCGAATAGGGGGCGGGCAATGCGTTGCTCGTTGGCGAGGAATGTCCGCACCTGTTCATTGGCGATGGCCAAATCGGGCGTGCAGGTCACAATCTCGACCCGGTTACAGGTCGAAATAATCGTCCCTTCCCGTACAACTTCGGAGTCCACCAGGCGACGCAACGCGGGCTCTAATGTCCCGTTGTTGAACGCGAGTCGTTCCCGGACTTCGACCGGCGCGCTGCGATGATTCAGTCCAAGCACGAAGAGGTGTGGGCGCGGATTAGCCAAATTGCCCTCCGTGCCGCCCCGGCAGGAAACGGACACCAAGAAAGGAGATGAACAATACGGCAAAGCAGACAATCGTCAACGCGGCGGCCCGTCGGCCACGCCACCCTGCCGTGCGATAATGGAGAAGAAAAGCATACAGCACCCACGTCAGCACTGATAACAACAAGCGCGGCTCCCACACCCAAAACTGTCCCCACGCATATTCCGCCCATGCCGCACCGGTGAGGATTCCCAACGTCAACAGCGGAAAACCCCACGACAACGAGCGGTAATTCAATTCGTCCAGCGTCTCGAGCGATGGCAGGCGTAGGAACAAGGACCGACCCTTTTTCGACTTCAATTGTTTTTCTTGCACCAGATACAGGAGGCTCGCGCTAAAGGCGAGGCCAAAAACGGCATTGCCCAGGAGCGCGAAGGTGACGTGGATGGGCATCCACGCACTTTGTAAGATGGGGGGCAAATCGCGCACTTGGGTATAAAAGACAAACGCGCCCAAGGTCATGATGAACCCGATAGGACTGACCACCGCCCCCAAGAGCGTGAGCGAAGTGCGCATTTGCACCAACAGACAGAGCCCAGCAATAAGGCAGGCGAAAAACGACACGGCTTCATGAGAATTGGTCACCGCGATATACCCCACCGCCAGCGATCGCACCGCGATCGCACCGGCATGACTGAGGAATGCGGCCAAGAGCAGTCCGGGACCAATCGCGCGAGGCACGGCGCGCGTGGACAGCAACGGCAGCAGAAACGCCCCCGTGCTCAACAGATAGAAGAGCAGAGCAATCTTGAGGAGTACGACTTCCATAGGGAGATGGGTCGGAATCTAGCACGGGAGGCGAGGGCGAGGAATTGCCCTTCCTGCCGCGGCGGCTTGCCTCTTCTCTTGCTCTCTGTTACGTCAAAATCAGTTCACAAATGAAAGAGAGAGAAAGGAGATTGATGATGATTGCATACGTGACGATTGGGACCAACAACATGGAACAGGCGACGAAGTTTTATAACGCGCTGTTCGCCGAAGTCGATCCAGCGATCAAGGTGGTGATGGACGCCGGGCGTATTAAACTCTGGGGGAAACCCGGTGCCCCGAATCTCGCGGTGGCGACCCCATTTGATGGAAAAGCGGCCAGTGTCGGCAATGGTGTCATGGTTGCGTTCGGCGCTGACAGCCCGGCGAAAGTCGATGCCATCTACAAAAAGGCCATAGAACTGGGCGGCACCGATGAAGGGGCTCCAGGTCGGCGCGGAGGCGATAAGGGACCCTACGTCGGATACTTTCGCGATCCAGATGGCAATAAGCTGAATGCCATTTGCATGAAGTAACGGACAAATTCACTCACTCCCCCCTCACCCTACTTTGAGGGGTGGGCTTCTCCCGTTTTCCGCAATTTTGCGTGTTCCGCCTGCGTGGTTTGCCTGGTCCGTCGTGCCCGCGCAGGCGGGCATCCAGGCGCAGAGCCCCGTGGATTGCCGGATTTCTGGATTCCCGCCTGCGCGGGAATGACGACGCTGCTCTTCTTGCGGTGAAAAACCTACCTCTGAAAGCCCTTACCCTAGCCCTCTCCCATCCGGGAGAGGGCATTCCGAGGCTCTCCGGAAACTGCCACACGGCTCTGCAATTGACGCAGGCGTGCTTCGACAAGCTTAGTACGGACGGTACATATCCAACGAATACAAAGACCGACCTGTTCGCCCTGAGCTTGTCGAAGGGTGAACTACGGATACGCGGTGATTTCCGCGGAACCTTTCAGACCTCACTCACGTCATGTTATTGCCCGACGGGGGGAAGGCGAGCGTGAGGGAGCGACCAGACTGCTTAAACTGTGGATGGTTCTCAATGAGTTGCTCGAAATGAGCGTGCTCGGCGATGGGCAGAGTCGCGGGAAATTTCACATGACTGCGGTGCCAGCGCGCGAGCCAGTGCTGATCTAAAAGTCGTGGCGAAAGCGGATGCTCTTCGGCCCCTGTCGCTCGTGTGAACGCGAGGGTGGTGGCCGACTTCGGCCCTGACCCGATTCCCTCGGCGACAAAAAATCCCGCGGCCAACAGTGCCACCCTCACAGCGGTGGAGGCGGAGTAGGTGTAGAGTTCGACGGATTTCGCCACGCAGTGCTGAAAGATACGCGTGAAAATTTCGATGGTCCACAACGTGGAGTGGGTATTGGCCGAGAACAAGTCGTAGAAAATCAGATCAGGAATGCTCGCTGCTTCGATGCAATCGCGGAAGTCCTCCTTGAGCAATTCCCAGTGGAGCAGGCTGGAGGCATGTTCCCACTTGCCAGTTTTCAGCAGCTTGAAAGGTGCGCCGTGTCGAAGATGTGTGAAGGGGCCAGGGAGTTTCGCGGCGAGAAGGAGCGGATCAAGGTCACGTTCGATACTCACCAGACGCAACCGGCGTAGCGCGGTTTCCCCTCTTTCCGCGTAGCATCTTTCAAAGCAATGAATGGTGGCCATGGCGTTGAACGCCGCGCCCAGTCCCACGTCCCAGATCACGAGCTCGTCGGCGAGGGCTGGTTGCTTGAGGAGCCGTGCGGCAAGGCACGACTGTTCGACGTAGAGCTTATTGGCTTCGTCATCTGGCGCGATCACTGAGTGCATCACCTCGCCAGAGCTGATTTGGCGAATACTCGAAAAGCCCTGCGCGGAGCGGTGCATTTCGTAATCGCCCAAGCGCTCGGGTCGGGTGGGGGCCGTTTTTTTCGGCGGATGCCCAGGATGCTCTTCATCGGTGCGTACCAGCGCAAGGCGTTGCTTCTCATAGTAGGCGAGGAAGTCGTCACGCAAAATGCTATCCCGTATCTCCCGCATCAAGCGATGATAGAACGCCAGGTTATGCTGACCCAGCAGGTGCCACCCTAAGGCTTCACTGGCTTTGATGAGATGGTGAAGATAGGCGCGCGAGTAGTGCTGACAGGTCTGACACTCACACTGGGCATCCAGCGGCTCTTCGGCCAATTTATACACCGAGCGATGCAGTTTCAGTTTGCCGTGCGAGGTGAAGACGACGCCACGTTGGGCCAATTGCGTGGGCATGATGCAGTCGAACATATCGACTCCGCGATGCACACTCTCAAGGATGTCGATGGGGGTGCCGACGCCCATGAGATACCGTGGGAGTGTCGTGGGCAAATACTCCGTGACCAGTGCGGTCATGTCGTAGCGCTCCTGGTGTGTTTCACCGACAGCGAGGCCACCAATGGCGAGACCATCAAACGGCAGTTCGCGTAAAACCGTGGCGCTCTGTTTCCGTAGTGCGGGATGACAAGCGCCTTGGATGATGCCAAACAGCGCTTGGGACGAGTCGCCTCTGGCCTGCAGGGAACGTTCCGCCCACCGGTGTGTGAGCAACATAGCCTCCTCAGCTTCCGTGTAAGCGGCGGTGGAGGGGATGCACTGGTCGAGCGCCATGATGATGTCGCTCCCGATCGTGCGTTGCATCGCGATGCTGGATTCCGGCGAGAGCAGGTGCGAGGTCCCATCGACATAGCTTTGGAAACAGGCTCCGTCTTCGTTCATGGTCCGAGAGCGTGGCAGCGAAAAAATCTGGAAGCCGCCGGAGTCGGTCAGCACCGGACCATCCCAGTGCATAAAGCGATGGATACCGCCGAACCGTTGAAAGACTTCCGGCCCAGGACGCAACAGCAAGTGATAGGTATTGGCTAGCAGTATGCGCGCACCGGTCGCTTTGAGCGTGTCAACCGTTTGCGCTTTCACGGTGGCCTGCGTGCCGACCGGCATGAAGATCGGCGTATGCACTTCCCCGTGAAGGGTCTGCATGGTCGCCGCGCGCGCGCGTGATCCGCTCGCTTCCTTTTGCACGGTGAAGGGTAAGCGCGTGTGCAAGAGACGAGAGTTGTGTTTCTCAACGGACAGTTCAGGATCGGGGGAATAGAGTCTCATCCGGCCTTCTTTCTGATCACCACAGAGGGGACTGTTAGCCTATGTACCAAGAAATGGTCGGGCACTCTAATCCCCGCGAGGAACGATCCTCAACGAGAGAAGCGTTTCGGCTCGAATGGCATGAGCACCGGTGGGCTCGGATACTGCCCTCAATGCAAAGAGGTCGTCGGTGTTTCCGACGACCTCTTTGCACGGCGGATGACGAAAACGCGCAACCAGCGGGAGGTGCGGTTGTTTCGTGACCTTGCCCTCATTCGGCTGATAACATAGCATCCGCCGACTATGGAACTCAAAGTCACCCAATATGCTGTCGCCGATGAGATCGCCACGATTACCCTAAACCGTCCCCAGCGGATGAACTCGTGGACAGGCCGCATGCACACGGAGTACCGCTGGCTTCTGGCTGAGGCTGAGCGTGACCCAACGGTGCGTGCGATTGTGATTACGGGCGCGGGGCGGGCATTTTGCGCGGGAGCCGATTCTCGTGCCTTGGAAGGGCATGTTGCCAAGGGCCGCTACGATGCCGGAACGCCTGATGAACTAGCGAAGCCCGGATTTGGCGTGCGTCCGGAGTTCGATGCTGATTACGCGTATCACTTTGGATTGACGAAACCGGTGATCGCCGCGATCAACGGTGCGGCGGCTGGTGGTGGCCTTATCCTGGCCTGTTATGCTGACCTGCGATTCGCGGCGGCTGGAGCAAAATTGACGACCTCCCACGGCAAGCTGAACCTGCCCGCCGAATACGGCCTGTCGTGGATACTGCCCCGGATGATTGGGTTGACGCGGGCCAATGACCTTCTGTTGACAAGTCGTGTGGTGCTTGCGGAAGAAGCCTTGACGATGGGATTGGTCAACGCCGTCGTTCCACAGGATGAGTTGATGCCCTACACATATCACTATGTCCGCAAGATGATCACGACCGTCTCTCCTGGATCACTCCGAGAGACGAAACGGCAGATCTATTCTGACTTGCATCGTGATGTCCGTGCCGCCATCGTTCATGCCACGGAGCAATTGGAGCGGATGGCGACCGAGCCGGACTTTGTCGAAGGGGTGAGCGCCTTTTTGGAGAAACGTCCACCACGATGGGGGAAACGGAAGTAAGGATATGGAACGTGCATGGCGGCTGTGGCAGCGTGCTACCACAGCGCACCACGGACACTGATCGTCAAATGTCGATGTTCAGATGTCACTTCGCACCGATGGCCTTGGCCTTTTCGAGGACTTCGCGATACGCGGTCAAATCATCAAGCACACCCGCGGGCGTCTTCACCGATTTGGGATTCGCGCGCATATGGCTCACCAACGCTTCAATGAACGAGAGCCCTTCTGCCGCGGAGAACCATTGCTCTTCTTGCTCTGGGATTTCCACATCGTCTCCGATGAGGTCCGCGATGTCCTCGGACGACATGGAAATGAAGTCATCGAAGCGAGGAAGACCGAGCTTCTTCGAGATGGCATCAAGCTTCTTTGCCTCTCTGGCGATGGCCTTCCCATCGACGGAAGTGTCGAAACCCGGCTCCTCGTTATCCAGAACGATATAGAATGCGACTCCCATTATCGCCTCCTGATCCTACCCCGCAATGAACCCATATTTTTCTTTTAACAATGCTTTTACTTGCTCGTTGGGCTCTTCTTCATAGTAAGAGGCAATCACCTTTCCATACTTCTCAAGGTCAATGGCCTTTTGCGATTCCTGCATTTTCAAGAACGTTTGCTCCAGTAGAGGTTCCACAAGGACAAAATAACAAGCCCAATGCCCGGTGGAATCCTTGGCTTTGAGTTTGTGGACCACAGCCCCTTGAGGACTCGACTCTTTTACACTCGACCGCCGATTCCAGTATGGGGGCCAGTCGTCGAAGTGCGCCACTTCTCGACTATTCACAATGAGCGTGTACAGATGATCGTCTGGAAAATCATTGAGGCGAACGAGGAGCTGTGCTCCCGCGAAGTCCGCTTGATAGGGCGAGCTTGGGTCGGGTCCTGGTTGCCACATGATTTCCGCGTCAAGGTAATTCTGCACTGCCGACATAAGACCCCAGGGCAAACGCACTATAACCCTTGCAAAAAGGAGGGGTTAAGCTAAAGGGGGGAGCGAGTATTTCTGGAACAAGAAGGATGGGGTATGCCGACGATGACGTGTGCCTTAGTGGAGCGCCTGCAAACGATGTGGACCCGCGCCGCC
>SHZE01000021.1 GCA_009692435.1 Deltaproteobacteria bacterium
CGTAGTAATCCCTTCGCTGAGATCGGGTCGATACGCACCTGGACCAAACACGGCTTTGCCTCCCTTGTTTGAATGTTGGGACCCAAACTATACGATACATGCTCCTCGAAGGCCATAATAAAACCCGGCAAAGATGCTATAGTCTCCCCCAATGTCGATATTCCCGCACCCGATGTGAATACCAATGCCCAGGTCATGGCGTGGGTGATGGATGAGTATTCTCGGTTCTATGGATTCTCCCCCGCGGTGGTGACCGGAAAGCCGCTTGATCTGCATGGGTCAGTTGGTCGAGAGGAAGCCACGGGTCGTGGGGTTGCCTTCATCACGGCGGATTTTTTCGCTGAAACGGGACGTTCCCTGCAAGGGGCACGCGTGGTGATTCAAGGGTTCGGCAATGTCGGTTCGTACGCCGCGCTATTCTTGCAGCAGGCGGGCGCGAAAATCATTGCCGTGAGTGATGTTTCTGGTGGAGTGTCCCGTGCCGAGGGGCTGCCGATCCCGGCGCTGATTGATTACGCGCGCGCGCATAACGGGCGTGTGCAAGGGTTTCGCGAGGCTGAAACGATCACAGGAGACGCGATTTTTACTATCCCTTGCGACGTCTTCATCCCAGCGGCGCTCGGGGGTGTCCTCACGAAAGAACGCGCGGAAGCGTTGCGCGCCGATGTGGTCATTGAAGCGGCCAATGCCCCGACGACAGTGGAAGGGGAAGAAATCCTTCAGCGCCGTGGCATTCCCACGCTTCCAGATATTCTGGTGAATGCTGGCGGCGTGACCGTCTCCTATTTTGAGTGGGTGCAAAACGTGCAGCAGTTTCGCTGGGATGGTGAGCGCGTCGATAAGGAGCTACGCGCCGTGATGACCAAAGCGTATCGTGATGTGAGTCAACTGGCGAAGTCGCGTCGCCTCTCCTGGCGTGCCGCGGCATACGTGCTGGCCCTTGAGCGGGTGGCCCGGGCGACGTTGATGCGTGGCGTGCAGTAGATTCGTTAGTAGGGGCGAATGATGATTCGCCCCTCCCACGTTTGCCCCTACAAAATATACCGCGACAAATCCTCATCCTTCACAATGGCATCCAGTTTATCCTTGACGTAGGCGGCATTGATGACAATCCGTTGCCCATTGAGTTCCGGCCCATCAAATGACAGCTCCTCAAGGAGACGCTCGACGACGGTGTGCAAGCGACGGGCGCCGATATTTTCCGTGCGTTCGTTGACGGTGGCGGCGATGCGCGCGATCTCTTCGGCGGCGTCTGGTTGAAATTCGAGCGTAACATTCTCGGTGGCGAGGAGCGCGGTGTATTGGGCCAGCAACGCGTTCTTTGGCTCGGTGAGAATGCGGATGAAGTCCTCGCGCGTCAACGGTGACAACTCGACACGAATCGGAAAGCGTCCCTGAAATTCGGGAATCAGGTCGGACGGTTTGCTAATATGGAAGGCGCCGGAAGCGATAAACAGCACGTGATCGGTCCGGACCAGGCCGTATTTGGTGTGGACCGTACTGCCTTCGACCAGCGGCAACAAATCGCGCTGCACGCCTTGGCGCGAGACATCGGGGCCGTGTGCGCCATCCCGGCTCGCGATTTTGTCGATTTCATCAATGAAGATAATGCCACTCTGTTCCAAGCGGCGAATGGCCTCCTGCACTGTGGCCTCCGCATCCACCAGTTTGTCGGCCTCTTCTTGCGTGAGGACGTCGAGCGCCTCCGGGACTTTCATGCGTTGTTGTTTGGTTTTTTTGGGGACCATGCTGGAAAACATCTCTTTGAGATGCCCTTCCAATTCTTCCATTCCCTGTGGAGCCATGACTTCGACGAACGGGGTATTCGTCTTGGTGACTTCGATCTCCACTTCCCGGTCATCAAGCTTCCCTTCGTGGAGCATTTTTCGCATTTTGTCGCGGGTGCCGAGATTGGTTGGTGGCTCGGATTCGCTTCCAAACCCTGGCCGCGCGGAAGGATGAGGAAGGAGCAGATCAAGGAGTCGTTCCTCCGCTTGCCCACGCGCCGTGGCCTCGACTCGCTCTTTGGCTTCTTGCTTGACCATGCTCACGGACAGTTCAGCAAGGTCGCGGACCATCGACTCCACGTCGCGTCCGACGTACCCGACCTCGGTGAATTTCGAGGCTTCGACCTTGATAAACGGCGCTTGCGCCAAGCGCGCCAGCCGCCGAGCAATTTCGGTTTTCCCAACTCCGGTGGGGCCGATCATCAGGATGTTTTTGGGCACGATTTCATCACGTAACTCAGCGGGGACCTGCTGCCGTCGCCAGCGGTTGCGGAGCGCGATCGCCACGGCGCGTTTGGCCTTGTGTTGGCCAATGATGTAGCGGTCCAGTTCCGAGACAATTTCTCGCGGGGTCATGACGTGCATGCGTGCTTCTTCAGTCAGTTGGAGATCTCGAGGTTTCGCTTTCGGCATGTCATAACTCCTCAACCACAATTTGGTCATTGGTGAACACACAGATCGAGGCGGCGGTGTGCATGGCCTCAAGCGCGATGGCTTTCGCGTCGAGGTCCGTATGCTTGACGAGGACGCGCGCGGCGGCGAGGGCGAAATTACCGCCCGAGCCAATCGCGACAATACCATCATCCGGCTCTAGCACGTCGCCAATTCCCGAGATTAATAAAGACGACTCGCGGTCAGCCACCGCCATCATGGCTTCCAAGCGCCGCAGGATGCGGTCGGCTCGCCAGTCCCTGGCTAATTCAACGGCGGCGCGCCGGAGGTTGTTGTTGTATTCTTCCAACTTCTTCTCGAATTTCTCACAGAGAGTGAGCGCGTCCGCCGTGCTGCCCGCGAATCCCGCTAAGACCCGTCCCTGAGCCAGGCGGCGAATTTTCCGGGCCGTGTGTTTGATGACGGCGTTACCAATACTCACCTGCCCATCCCCGGCCATCACGACGTTCCCCTTATGACGGAGCGAAAGAATCGTCGTGCCATGCATGACTATTTCACCCATACGCGCTTCTCCAGTTTCTAGCGGGGGAAAGGCTTTTCCTCTCACCCTGGACATCGTCGTTTCATAAACGGTGACGAACACAATCGGTCATCATCTTGAACGCTCTCACCGTGACCCTCTCCCAGCTGGGAGAGGGAACCTGGAAGCACCCTCGCTGCTCTTACCGATTGTGTTCGTCGCCGTTCATGAGCGGCTGGTCGCGCTTTTGTTATAACTGAGAACTGACAACTGACAACTACGCTTTCGGGTGCGCTTTATCGTACACTCGCATGAGGTAGTCAAGATTGAGGTGCGTGTATTTTTGCGTGGTCGAGAGGCTGGAGTGTCCCAGCAATTCTTGGATGGCCCGCAGGTCCGCACCGGCGTCGAGGAGATGGGTGGCAAAGGTGTGGCGTAACGCGTGCGGACTGGTACGGAGGGCAATGCCGCAATCCCTGGCATGACCCCCGACTAACCGGGCCACACTGCGCGTGGTGAGTCGGCCCCCGCGACTATTGAGAAACACGGGGGTGGTGGCACCCAAGCCGCTGGCAAGGACGGCGTTTCGTCGCTTCGGGACAATCAACTCAGGAAGGATTTGGCGATAGACCGCGAGCGCTGCCAGCGCTTTGCGCCCAATGGGCACGATGCGTTCGTTGTTCCCTTTGCCTATGACGCGGATGACTTCGAGGTTGGCGTCAATATGCTCCCAATCAAGGCCCACGAGTTCGCTGACGCGGATGCCGCACGAATACAGGACTTCGAGAATCGCACGGTCGCGCACGCCACTGGGAGAGGCATTATCCGGCGTTTCCAGCAGGCGAAACATCTCGTCCACCGGGAGATGGGTGGGTAGTGGCTGTTCTTTTTTTGGCGTGCCGATGAGGATCGTCGGGTCGCGCTCCAGCTCTCCTTCGCGCAGAAGGAAGCGAAAGAAACTTTTGATCGAGGAGAGCTTCCGGCCAATCGAACTCTTCTTATTCTGCCGATGGAGCATGGAGAGATAGGCATGAATCCGATGATGGTCGATCTGACTGACGACAATCGGCTGTGCTTCAGCCTGGGCGTGCGACTTCTCGATGAAAGAGAAAAACTGCATTAGGTCGCTCAGGTAATTCCGTAACGTGTGCGCGGACACGTTCTTTTCGACGCGGAGAAAGGTTGTATAGCGGTCGAGGAGCGTATCAAGACGTGATGGTTCCATAAGTTGAAAAAGGTAACAGCATGATACCACAAATGAGACGGGGGAGAAGCTCGCTTTCAGGGGTAGGTTTTTCACCACAAGAAGGGCAGAGTCGTCATTCCCGCGCAGGCGGGAATCCAGTAATCCCGCAACCCACAGGCTCTGCGCCTAGATGCCCGCTCCCCTAGAGGACCGGGGACAGGCTGCGCGGGCACGACGGACCGGAGAAGCCACGCATACGGAAAACCCGGAAAATTGTAGAAAACGAGAAAACCCTACCCCTGAAAGGGAGAAGCTCGTGGGGCGTTTGCGGGTGCATAGCAAATTTCCGACGGCGCTGGTGGGGGCCGGATAAGTGCTTCGGCAGGCTCAGTACGAATGGGAAATCTTGAACGATGGCAACTCCTGCCCCGTTCGCCCGCGTCCGCTCGCCTCTTTGCTGGAGATGGCGAAAGTGAAGCGCCAGCATTCCCAGCAGCGTCATAGCACTCAGCACGAAGTTTCAACAAGCGGGAGCGGCGGTGGCGCTTCACTCTTGAGAAGGTATATAGACAAGAAAAAGGAGGAACTATGGCACAAACACTTTTACGGAATGTCAGGTTGATTGATGGTCTCGCTGACCAGCCGCAAGAACGCGTCTCGCTCCTCATTGACGGTGAGCGTATCGCCAAAGTCGAGCGCGGCGATCTACCAGCACCCGCGGGTGCTCACGTCGTGGATGCTGGAGGGAAAACAGTTCTGCCTGGTCTGATTGACACCCATGTCCACGCCACCTTCATGGATCGAGAGAGTCTGCCGTTATTTCTCGCGGCGGGAGTCACGACCGTACGGGACGTCGGCGCGAAACTGGAGAAGGTCCAGCAACTGAAAGCGGACCTCAACAGTGGTCGGCAGCTTGGGCCGCGCATGTTTATTCTGGGTCCCTTGCTGGATGGACCAGACCAT
The DNA here is from genome assembly GCA_009692435.1 of Deltaproteobacteria bacterium. Lineage (GTDB taxonomy): Bacteria > Desulfobacterota > Binatia > Bin18 > Bin18 > JABFSC01. Next base: position 5,069 of record SHZE01000021.1, read on the forward strand.
AGTTTCGAGTACGGCGGACCGTTAGGAGAAATGCTCGATAGCATTCCGTCCCCGGACGCCGTGCCACAGAAGATCGGGGACTTGTTGAAGGCGGGCGTGGATGGCATCAAGCTCTATTTCACCTTGCCACCGGAGACGGCCAAAGCGGTCATTAAATTCGTGGACCAGCGTGTGCCGGTGACCGGCCATTTGGGCTATACGCATTCGCTTGATCTGATCAAAGCCGGCATCAACGGTTTGGAGCACGTGTGGATTTCGCCCTACAATGACTTCTGCGCGCTGGACCAGCGGTTTGGTCCGGGTACGAACGTGATGTCGATGATGGACCCCAAATTTTGGACCTTGACCGTCAAAGGGTGGGAAGACGCGGACTTGGCGAGTCAACGAGCGAAAACCTGGTTCGGCGCCATGGTCGATCATCAAGTGAACATGGGCACGACGCTGGACCTGCTGTGGATGGCGAAGTGCGGTCGCGAAGCGGCGATGCAGGACCCGGATCGACAATACATTCCGCCCATGGCGCTCGCCCGCCAGAAAGCCATGATCGCGCATGTCGGCGAGCGCCCGGATTGGGATATTTATCCGGGATTCTTTGATCCCGCGCACTGTGTCAAAGCCCTGGAGAAGCATCAGGAAGTGACGCGCATCTTGCACGAAGCCGGCGGGTTGGTGGTAGGTGGGACGGACTGCGGTGGGCTGCCATTTCCCCCGCCGGGATTCGCGTTGCTCCGGGAAGTGGAACTGCTCGCCGAAGCGATTGGGAGTATGGCCGCGATCAAAGCGGTGACGTCCGTGGCGGCGAAGTATTTACGACAGGACGAGAACCTTGGGAGTATCGCGCCGGGCCGGTATGCGGATTTCCTCGTGGTCGATGGCGATCCGCTTCAGAATACACGCGACATACGAAAGCTGACCACGGTCTACCGGGGCGGCGTGGCGCACGACCCCAACAAACTGTTGGCGCAAGTGCCAAAGTCGGAGGTGGCACGGAGTCATTAGGAGTACGCGGTCATGATCATTTTGTCCGCTTCGGGTCCGTCGTGCCCGCGAAGGCGGGCATCCAGGGAACATCAGCACTGGCCTGGGGTATGTCGTCTGGATTCCCGCCTTCGCGGGAATGACGTTGCTGCTGTCTATCGGTCCAACGCGTATTGACAGACAAAATGAGCGTGACGTTCCAGGACCCCCGGCGCTCAATCGCCGGGCTACAACCAAGACGCCCCATCAATGGGGCTCCTCGGAAGCTGGATTAATCCGGCGTTATTCCGGAGCGTGGGCGTCAATGCCCGCGCTCCGGAACGGCACGATTCGTGCCCGCGTGCGACACCAATTCAGTTCCTGGTCACGCCAGCGGTCTCAATACAACACTTTCTGTTCCTTGAACTTCGCGATCTCCTCATCCGAACAATGCAATATGTCACGCATGACCGTATCGGTATCCTCGCCGAGCAGTGGGGCGGGTTTCCGCACTCCGTTCGGTCCATTGCTTAAGCGCCAGGGAATCCCGGTGTGAGTCTGGACGCCAACTTCAGGATGCGGCAAGCGCGTGAAAAAGCCCCGCTCGTTGAGATGAGGGTCGTCCACCAGGTCCTTACTATTCATGGACGGGAATGCGGCAACCCCAACGGCTTGCAATATCCTTGTCACGTCCCACTTGCCCCGCAGCGTCGTCCACGCCGTCATCAGGGTTTCCAATTCATCTTCATGAGCTTTACGATCCGCCGCCGTGCGAAACCGTGGGTCTGTCACAAGCTGTGGGTGTCCAATGGCTTTGCAGAACACCTGCCATTCATCTTCCGTCCCACACGCGATCGTCACCCACTCATCTTCCCCAGCACAGCGAAAACAATTATGCGGCGACATCCACAGGTCGCGGTTTCCCATCCGTGGCGGTTGGGTCTTGTTCATTGCATAGTCCATCCACCCTTCTGGAACGAGAGCGGCCACCGCTTCCCATAACGACACATCAATGGCCTGCCCCTTCCCAGTGCGTTGGCGTGCGGCCAGCGCGGCGCAAACCGCCACCGCGGCATTGATTCCGGCATTGGGATCACCATAGGACAGGCCGAGTTCCCGTGGCGGACCATCCGCATATCCGCTGAGCGACGAGAGTCCGGTCAACGGTGCGACTGCCGGCCCATACCCCATATACTTACTTTGCGGACCGGTGTGTCCATAGCCACAGATGGACGCCATGATGATGTCCGGTTTGATTTGTTTGAGGACCTCATACCCTAAGCCGAGCTGTTCCATCACACCGGTAGCGAAATTTTCGATCACCACATCACTTTGCGCGATCAGTTGCTTGGCGATGGCGATCCCCTCCGGTTTTCCCAGGTTCAGGAGCAGACTCTTCTTTCCTTGGCTCCACTGATTGAAGTATCCAGATCGGTTGACGTGTGGTTCCATGCCCGTGGGCACCATCGGTAACCGGCGGGCAAGATCAGGACGGGAGTGCGATTCAATCTTGATGACTTCCGCGCCCAGGTGCGCCAAGTGCATGGCGGCAAACGGACCAGCCCATACCCAGGTGAAGTCCGCGACGCGCACTCCCGCGAGCGGCAATCGGGGGCTGGGTGTGAGGGGCTGGGGGCTAGCGGCTAGCGGCTGGACACTTGAAACCTGAAACTCGGGACTTGAAATTTCAGAATTATGCTCGCCGAGCAGCGGTGCTGGACGACGAATGTTCCACCACGGGTCATGCAATTGGTATGGGGCGCCCAAGTAGGTGAGCGTTCCTGCTTGTGGATGCGTCACGTCGACGAAAAACTCGCGGGCCCGCAGTTGTTCTTGTTCAGGAAGCTGCGCCATCGTGAAGACAGGCGCAAAACAAATACGGCGTTCCTGTCCAGCCTTCCATAAGTCACGAATAGTCCACTCTTTGATCCATTCATCGAGATATGGTTTGAGGACATCCCAGTTTTCGGCACGCATGAACCCATCCTGGAAAATTTCCCAACTGCCCCACTCTGGGTTGCCCATCAATTCCACCAAGCGCGTCCATTGGTCAGGCTCGGGAATGACAAGAAAGATGAGCCCATCCTTGGCCTTGTACATACCCCAGGGATAGAGCAACCGCTGCCCCAGGCGTGAGGCTACCTTGCCCATGTAGGTATAGTAGATGAAGTTCTGTTCGAGAAAGGAAGCGACGTAGGCTTGGACGGACAGGTCGATATGCTCTCCGTTGCCCGATACGAGTGCCTGATAATACGCGCCCAACGTGGCGGTTGCCGCCGCCAGCGCACCCTGGAAATCCGCGTGATGACCGAAGGCTTTGAGCGGTGGCAGTGCCGGGTCTTCCAACGCACCGGGGCTCAGCCATGCCCAGCCTCCCCCATGGGCCATGGTAATCTCGTGAGCGTGATAATCTTTATGCGGACCAGTGAGCCCGAACGGTGTCACCGAGCACATCACCAGACGCGGATTGAACGCGCGAAACGTCTGGTAATCAATCCCCAATGCGGCCATCTGTGCCGGAGGATAATTGTGGATGACGATCTCCGCATTCGTGACGAGTTGCCGCAGACGTTCCTGGCCTTGCGATTGGCGGAGATCAATCGTCACGCTACGCTTGTTCGTGTTCAGCGCCAGGTACAAGCCACTTTTTTCTAGATGTGGTGTCCCGCCGGGAAATGGGCCGCGCTGACGCGCCAGATCTCCTTGTGGTTCCTCAACTTTAATGACTTCAGCGCCCAAGTCGGCCATGAGTTTGGCCGCATACGCCGCCGACACCATGTTCCCCAGTTCGAGTACGCGTACCCCTTCGAGTCCCTGCATACCAGCTCTCCTTTTACTTCTTCAGATATGGTCCATGTTTGTAGACCCGGACTGGCGGATGAGTCCATCCGCCAGGGCGATGTCGTTCCTATTTCGCTGCCGGTGCGGTCCCACTTCCTTCCGGTTGATCTTCGCCCACGCCCCCGTGTCGGTGTCCATGGTGTTGTTGCATCCGCGCGTGCATCTTGTCCCGCTGCTCCATCATCGTGCCCAAGAGGGTGTCTGTCATCTGCTGGTGCTTCTTTAGCTCGGTCAGCAGTTGCTTCTCCTCAGTGACCCCGTTCATCGTTTTGGTATGCTCGCGTAGGGCCGTCATCTGCTGTTCGAGTTCTTGGCGCATTTCCGCGTGCATCTTTTCCATTTGTTCGTGGTGTTGTCGTCGTTCCGTCATCTGGGCCGGAGCTTTCCCATGTTTTCCCATCTCGTGCTCGCCCATGTGCTCGGTTTGCCCGTGGTGCTCCTGGGAAGCGTCTTGAGCCATGAGGGGGAGAGGGGAGAGCACGAGGAGGCCGCCGATGGCCAAACTGACTCCGGTTGTGGCGAATGTCGCGCGTTTCATTGAGGACCTCCTGTAAAAGTTTCTTACAAGCGTTGTGAACATACCGTTTCACTACCAGTTATTCACCGCGCTTGCCAGTCAGGGATGCGTGTCCGGCAATGCCTGAGGTGGCGACACGTCGGCCGGAGAATTGTGGGACAACGTTGCCGCGCGGCGCGGAGTTCTGTATAGCCAGGAAGACTATGACCCGCTGGTGGAGGAACAATTTATGTACGGACTCGAAGGGGTGAAGGTTCTGGAACTCGGTAACCTGGTATCCGCGGCCTACGCGACCAAGATCATGGCGGATATTGGAGCCGATGTGATGAAAGTCGAAGAACCTGGTGGAGATCAGGCTCGGCGACGAGGCCCCTTTCCACACGGGAACCAGGACCCTGAGCAAAGTGGCTTGTTTCTCGCGCTCAATACCAACAAGCGAAGCTGTACCTGTGACTACGCACGGGACCAAGCGACGCTCAAGAGTCTGGTCGCATGGGCTGATGTCCTCGTCCACAATTACTCTCCCGCGCGGATGCAAGCCTTGCATATCGACTATCATACGTTTAGTGAGATCAATCCCCGCCTTGTCATGTGCTCGATTACTCCCTTTGGTCTGAGCGGGCCACACAAAGACTACCACGCTTACGAACTCACCATTGCCCACGGCGGGGGCTGGGCGTGGTTGAGTCCCGGTGGTTCCGATCGTCCCGACTTACCACCACTGAAAGCGGCTGGACACCAAGGCGATTTTCAAGGCGGAGTCGCGGCGGCGACCACAACCCTGGCGGCGTATTATCGGGCACTGCACACCGGACAAGGCGAACATATCGACTTCTCGACACAGGCGTATATTGCCTCGTTTGTCGATGTGAGCGCGCCGAACTACACCTATCAAGGGCAGATCGCGACGCGCTTGGGTAAACGCGTGCTGGTGCCGTGGAGAATTTTCCCCTGTCGGGACGGACTCGTGTTTGTCCTTATTGCCGAAGAGGACCAATGGCAGCGACTGGTCAAACTGATGGGCACCCCGGACTGGGCGACGCTGGACATTTTCCAGGGGCTCGCTAACCGGGGCGCGAATCAGGACCTGCTCCACTTCTATCTCGGCGAGTGGATCAAGGAGTGGAAGGTCGAGGAGCTGTTCCATGCGGCGCAAGCCCAGCGGCTCTGTTTTGCCCCGGTCTTCTCGATGGCACAGCTCGCGCAACAGGAGCAGTTACGAGCGCGCCATTTTTTTGTTGATGTCTCCCATAGCCGAGCTGGGACGCTGACACATCTGGGCGCACCGTATCGGTTGCATGAACCCTGGTGGCGAATTCGGCGACCCGCACCGCTGCTCGGCGAGCATAATTCCGAAGTTTCAAGTCCCGAGTTTCAGGTTTCAAGTTTCCAGCCGCTAGCCCCCAGCCCCCAGCCCCTCATACCCAGCCCCCGATTGCCTCTCGCCGGCGTTCGTGTCGCCGATTTTAGCTGGGTATGGGCGGGTCCTTTCTGTGGCCTGCATTTGGCGCATCTGGGCGCGGAGGTCATCAAGATTGAATCGCAAGTTCACATTGATCTTGCCCGTCGTCTTGCCTACTATCCCGCGGATATGGAACCAGGAGTGAATCGTTGCGCGCTCTTCAACCAATGGGGCCAGGGGAAGAAAAGCGTGCTGTTGAATCTCACAACTGAAAAGGGACTCAGTATTGTCAAGGAACTGATCGCGCAAAGTGATGTGGTGTTGCAGAACTTCGCCACCGGTGTGATGGACGGTCTCGGATTGGGCTACGAGGAACTCAAGAAGATCAAACCGGACATCATCATGGCCTCGATCTCCGGCTATGGTCACACGGGTCCGCACCGAAATTACATGGCGTATGGTCCTGCCATCCCGCCACTGACGGGATTGTCAGCGATGACGGGGTATGAGGGCGGGCTGCCGCAAGAAGTGGGCATGGCGTATGGCGATCCGACTTCGGGTATCCATGCGGCGGTCGCGATTTGTGCGGCCTTGGCGGCACGCACGCGCACCGGGCAGGGCCAACACATTGATGTCTCGTTATGGGAATCGGTCGCTGCGCTCGTCCCCGAAGGCTGGATGGAGTATGTCATGAACGGCACGCAACCCGCCCGGCAAGGGAATCGCGATCCGTGGATGGCTCCCCATAACTGTTTTCGTTGCGCGGGCGAAGATGAATGGGTAACGATTGCGTGTGGAACAGAGACCGAGTGGCGTTCATTATGTCAGGTCATGGGACAGCCACGGTTGGCTGATGATGCTCGGTTTCGGACCGCGACCGCGCGCAAAGCCAACGAAGATGCCTTGGACCAGATCGTGACCGCATGGACCACCACCCGCGAGAAGTGGGAGGTGACCCGTAGTCTGCAAGCGGTCGGGGTTGCCGCGTTTCCATCGATGAGCGGTAAAGACTTGGTCGAGGATGCGCATCTGAACGCACGTGGATTCTTTGAACGGCTGGCGCATCCCGAAGTGGGCGTGCGCACACACATGGGGATGCCGTGGCGACTCACGCATGCCCCCAACGGCGTGCGCTCACCCGCACCGTTGCTAGGTCAGGATACCGACCATGTGATGCACGATATCCTTGGCTATTCCGCTGAACAGATTGCCCGGCTCAAGGACGAGAAGATATTGCATTGAGAGTGTCAGTGAGGAGTGAGGAACGTATGCCTTATGTCGAAACTAACGGCATCTCCATGTATTACGAAATCCACGGACGTGGCCCAGCGGTCGTCCTTGCGCATCCCGGCGGCGGCAACCATCTGAGTTGGTGGCAGCAAGTCCCGGCGTTCGCCCAGACCTACACGTGCATCACGTTTGATCATCGCGGCCACGGCCATACTCGCGATGTGCGGGATGACCCCGGTGCCGCTGCTTACGGACAGGACTTGATTGGTTTGTTGGATCACTTGGGGATTGAAAAGGCCGCCCTTGTCGGCCAGTCGATGGGTGGCTGGACAGCCGTGAGTGTCGCGCAAACTCATCCCGAACGCGTACGAGCCCTGGTGTTGGCCAACTCAACCGGAGGGATTCGGGACCCGGAACTCGACGTCCACATCAATGCGATCAAGACGTGGCATCCGCGTCAGATTTGGGCGGGCGCGTACGCCCCAGACTTTCCGCAACGTGAACCAGCGCTCACGTTTCTGTATCAACAGATCACTGCTTGGAACGTGCGTCGCCCGGCCAATCTGGGAGCGCAACTTGAATTGGCGTATTCCTCCGCGCCGATTGTCGAGCGGCGCATTCCAACGTTATTCCTTACTGGAGAAGGCGATGTGCTGATTCCCCCGCCACTGGTGGAGCGGGTCGCGCGCCAGATTCCTCATGCCTACTTCGTCAAGATTCCCGCCTGCGGCCACTCACCCTATTTCGAGAAAGCAGAGGTTTGGAACAAAATCGTGCTGGACTTTTTGCAGGGGTAGTCGTCGTATCCACGCGGGCACGACGGACCGGAGAACCCAACTCGAAGCGGGCAAGACCAGAGCCCCCGGTCCGTTTTCTCTTACTTTTGCCTTTTGCCTTTTGCCTTTTGCCTTTTCTCTACGCCGGAACCGGCCTGGCCCGCTGGTTGTAAAGCAACTTACGTCGCCGGTCCTGTTCTTCCTTCGGTAACTTCGTCATATCTTCCGCCCACTCGCTCCTAGCGGCCATGCCTTTTTGCACGGCGGGCCGTGCCGACAGCTCGTCGAGCCAGCGCTTGACATACTTGAACTCCTCAATATCCTGTCCTTGCGCTTTCCAAAGGACCGCCCACGGGTAACAGATCATATCCGCGATCGTGTAGGTGTCTCCAATCAGATAGCGGCACGAGTATAACTGATTGTTCAGCACGCCAAACATGCGATTGACCTCATCGCTGAAGCGCCGGATGGCATAGGTTTGATCGCCTTGATCCGCGCCTAGACGACGAAAGTGGCCGCACTCGCCACTTTTCGGCCCTTGATTGGCCATCTGCCAGAGAATCCACTGGTTCACGTCGTACCGGCCGCGGACATCCTGAGGGTAGAACTTCCCGGCCTTTTCGGCGATGTACATCATAATCGCGCCAGACTCGAAGATGCTGAGCGGCGCGCCCCCGCCGAGCGGGTCGTGGTCCACCAGCGCGGGCATGCGGTTGTTCGGACAGATTTTGAGAAATGAATCCTGGAATTGATCTCCACGACCAATGTTGCAGGGCACCAGCTTGTAGGGCAGGCCGCATTCTTCCAAGAGAATGGTCACCTTCTTCCCATTTGGAGTAGGCCAATAATGCAAATCGAGCATATAAATTCCTCCTTTCTCATATGTCTTAGTGTATACCCGGGAGCGCCATCTCGACAGATGTCAGCATCACAGCTATCTGACATTCCTACGAGGACAAGGGGGGATACGATGAAGTTGCAGAGGAGAGCACCGCGCGGCAGAGCGACCGCATTATTGATGATCGTGGCCATGTTGCTGACCACCGCAGGCACGGGAAAAGCCGCTGGCCCAGCCGATACGAACTGGGGGAGTTACAACGGGACAGTCAATGGCCAACGCTACTCACCACTCGATCAGATCAACACGAAAAATGTCGCGTCATTGGCTGAGGTCTGCCGTCTGAAGATCGACGATTCCGGCACATTCCAGGCGGGCCTCGTGCAGATCGACGGGACCCTTTATATGACGAACGCGCATGACACCATTGCGGTCGATGCCACCACCTGCACAGTGCGGTGGCGGAACGTGTATAAGCCTGAGCAAGAAGACGTCTTCCAAATCAATCGTGGCGTGGCCTTCGCCAATGGCCGCCTGTTCCGCGGCACGCCTGATGCCCGCTTGTTGGCCATCGATGCGACCACCGGCAAGACCCTCTGGCAGCAACAGATTGGCGATCCCGCGATAGGAGAATTCTTGAGCTCTGTCCCTGCGGTGTGGCAGGGGATGATCATCGCTGGGACGGCTGGGAGCGATTGGGGGATTCGTGGGCGCATCATGGCCTACGAGCAGGAGACCGGACGTGAGGTGTGGCGGTTCTATACGATTCCGCGCGGCAAAGAGACGGGCGCTGACACGTGGAAGGACGCGGACAGCGCACGCTACGGTGGCGGTGGCAGTTGGACCACCTATACGCTCGACATGGCGAGCGGTGAAGTCTTTTTGCCGGTCGGCAATCCCGCGCCTGACTTTGTGCCGAGCCATCGTCCGGGCGCGAACCTTTTTACTGACAGCATGGTGGTGCTTGATGCGCGTACCGGCGCGCTCAAGTGGTGGCATCAAATGCAACCAAACGACGGACTCGATCTCGATCTTGCTGCCGCACCAATGCTGTACTGGAACAGTAAAGGGCGCCCTATGGTGACGATGGGGAGTAAGGACGGGTATCTCTACGGGGTCGATCGTGAAACCCACAAACGGGTGTTCATAACCCCGGTGACCACGATCTCGAAGCCCGAACAATCGCCGAATGCGAGAGGAGTGCATACCTGCCCGGGACCAGTTGGTGGGGTGGAATGGAATGGGCCAGCCTTCGACCAACTGACGAAACAGATCGTGGTGGGCTCTGTCGATTGGTGCGCGACCATCAAGTCCGACGAGGTGGATTACCAGCCCGGCAAGTTTTTCCTGGGGGGCTCGTGGGAGTGGGATGAGGCAAAGACTGGTTGGGTGACTGCTGTCGATCCAAACTCCGGTGCCGTGCGCTGGAAGTATCATGTTGACTCCCCTGTCGTCGCGGGTATCACCCCGACCGCGGGCGGGGTGACCTTCACAGGTGATATGGGAGGCAACTTCTTCGCGTTCGAATCGGCGACCGGGAAGGTGCTGCTCAAGAAGGAGACTGGTGGGGCGCTGGCGGGTGGCGTGATCACGTATGCGCTCGGTGGCAAACAATACGTTGCGATCACCTCAGGCAATGTGTCGCGCTTGTCCTTCGGCGAGAACGGCAAACCGTCGCTGGTTCTCTATGCGTTGCCGGAAGGTGGGCAGGCAGCAGCGACATCCTCGTCTGCATCAGTACCGCAGTCCACCACGGCCACGGCACCAACCACTATAGCAGCAGCGACCACCGCTCCGGACGCGGGGCGCGGCAAGGAGATATTCGGGAAGAACTGCGCGGCGTGTCATGGCGGCAGTGGGGAGGGTGGCGCCGGTCCAGCCTTGAAAGGCCTGAAGGCGAAGCTCGATTTTCCGACCACGGTGAACTGGATCGAGAACCCCTCGGCGAAGATGCCTCGCCTCTATCCGTCCACGCTTGATGCGCAGGCGGTCGTCGATGTGGCGGCATACGTCTTGGGGTTATAGGGCTGCTAGTGAAACGCGGAGTGAGGCACAACGCAAAAATCGGAAACACAGTCATTACCAAAAGGAGGGCTTCATCATGGCGAAGACTCACGCATCAAAATCCGCCGCGGTTCGTGCGCGGCTTAGTCACCCGGTGATCGACTCCGACGGTCACACCGTAGAGTTTGAACCGGGCGTCATGGAGCGTTTGCAAGCGATCGGCGGTCCCGGCATCGTCGAGCGCTACAAGACCAAACGCACGGACGGCATGATGTCCGGCTTAGGAGGGATGCTGAATTGGCATCGCCTGTCACCAGAAGAGCAGCGCGTGCAACATGTGACCGTGCCACCCTGGTGGGCATTGCCCGCCAAGAACACGCTGGATCGTGCGACCTCCATGTTGCCACAACTCCTCTATGAGCGTTTGGATGAGATGGGGATTGATGTTTCTGTGTTGTATCCGACCTTTGGGTTGCTAGCGCCGCACCTGGACGATGAGGAAATTCGCCGAGCCTCGTGTCGCGCGTTCAACACCTACCATGCCGACATCTTTCGCGAATATGGGGACCGACTGATTCCCGTCGCTGTGATTCCGATGCACACTCCGCAAGAAGCGCTTGAAGAACTGGACTACGCCGTGAACACCTTGGGGATGAAAACCGTGATGTTAGCCGGTCACGTGCTACGTCCAATCCCGGAGGTCGTGCGCATGGCTCCAGAGGCCGCGCGCTTCGCCTATTGGCTCGACACCTTCTGTCTCGATAGCGACTATAACTATGATGCTGTGTGGGCGAAGTGCGTGGAACTAAAAGTCGCCCCGACTTTCCATTCCGTGGGGATGGGCTGGGGCAGCCGCACCTCCACTTCCACCTACATGTACAACCACATTGGCCACTTCGGGGCCGCCGGCGAGGCGCTGTGCAAAGCCCTGTTCTTTGGGGGCGTCACCCAGCGGTTCCCGACTCTCAAGTTCGCCTTTCTCGAAGGGGGAGTCAGTTGGGGAGCCGATCTGTACGCCGCGTTACTCGCGCGTTGGGACAAACGGAATCCCGATGCACTGGAAAATTACAACCCGGCGAATCTCAACGTTGAGCAGCTTCTTGATCTCTGCCAACGGTATGGTGGGCGTGTCACGGAGGGCAAGCTCGACCTGCTCGCCAACGCTAGCGGAGCGACCATCAATACGAAATCCGCGCCCGAACAGAAGAACGACTTCTGGCGGTGCGGCATCACCAAACGTGAAGATATTCGTGATCTCTTCGTTCCCCACTTTTATTTTGGCTGCGAGGCGGATGACCCAATGAATGCCACGGCCTTTAACACCACGGCCAATCCCTTTGGGGCAAAGCTGGGAGCCGTCTACAGCTCTGATATTGGCCACTGGGACGTTCCCGATATGACCGAAGTGACCGAAGAGGCATATGAGTTGGTTGAACACGGCGTGATCACGGAAGAGCAGTTTCGTGATTTCGTCTTCACCAATCCGACAACATTGTGGACCGGGATGAACCCCAATTTTTTCAGAGGCACGGTTGTTGAGCAGCAGGTCAATCGACTGCTGGCTTCGTGAAAGTGCACGACGCGCGCCCGAATGCCCTCTCCCGGCTGGGAGAGGGCTAGGGTGAGGAGGATGGAGTGCCCTTTTCCTGTGTTACGAGTTTCCGCCCGCTGGCGCGGAAGAGTCGACAATGATCTTGCGTGACTTGAACTTCCACTCCTCGCCGACCTTGGCGTACTCATCATTATACCAACCCGAGATTTCCCACTTCTTCCCGTCGCGGAAGAGCCGCACCTCGATATAGCAAGTACCCGTGGCCTTCTCCGGTCCTTGTAGCTCCACCACATGGTTGTGAATAAACGGACGGGGCTTCATGGTGTCGAGCCCATCCGCGATCATTTTCCGCAGCGCCGCGCGCCCCTTGGTGTCGGGAAGCAGCGGGTCATTCATGGAGATGGACCCATCCTCGGTAAAGAGGTCCACATATCCATCCAAATCCTTTTGCCACACGCAGTGACAATACCGCACGGGCAAGGTCCGAATCGCTTCGCGATCAAGGACTTCCTGCAATTGGGTTTCGATACTCTTGGTTGCCATGACTGTCCCTCCTTTTAGGTGAGTGATTGTTGCGCTGTTCTTGCTTGGGCCACATTCCTCGGCATGGTGGCTCTTGCCGAAACGACATCGGTAGAGATAGCGTAAATCGCACGAGGAAACCATGATTACAAAAATTATCATTGATCGTATCCAGTCACCGACCTTTGATGGCGTCTCCTTCGGTCAGGTGGGTCAGTATGAGAAGTTGGTGGGCCGCGCGCTTGGCGAACTTGATCCAGAGAGCGCGCTCAATACCGTCATCGCGGACATCGCGCTCGCGCCACGCAATGCGCGCGGCAAGGTCGAGTACGAAGTGGATGTGTACATTCTGAAGCCCATTGCCCTTACGCGCGGCAACAATGTCTTACTCTGTGATGTGACCAATCGTGGCAATAAGATGACCTATCTGCCGCTGAATTTTCCGTTCCGCGCGCCGCCGGAGTTTCTGCCCAACAATGATCCGACCAGTGCCGAGGACGCGGGCGATGGGTTCCTGATGCGACAAGGCTACACGATCGTCTGGACCGGATGGGATGCGACCGCGCCAGCGGGCAATGATCGCATGACCGTGACCGTCCCCCTTGCGTTGGCAGATGGTCAGCGGCTCGTTGGTCCGTCACTCGAAGAAGTGATGGCCGAGAATGCGCGGCACGTCCCTCCTGGCGTCGATGTGTTGACGTGGCCGCTCACCTACCCAGCGGCGACGCTGGACCAATCGCAGGCGACACTCACCGAGCGTCAGTACCGGAGTGACCCGCCGACGGTCATTCCCCCTTCGGAGTGGCAGTATCTTGATGCGTCAACACTTGGTCTGCGACCACAAGGAGAGAAACCGTTCGCACGCGGGAAGATATATCAGTTTGTGTACCCCGCTACTGATCCAAAAGTGACTGGCATTGGTTTCGCGGCCGTGCGCGATGTCGTGTCGTTTCTGCGTCGCGCCAATGCTGATGAGCAGGGCACTCCGAATCCCCTGGCCGGTGCGCTGCGGTGGTCGCTCGCCACAGGCTTGTCACAGTCTGGACGGTTCCAGCGACCGTTCTTGCATCTCGGCTTTAATCAGGATGAGGACCACCGTCCTGTGTTCGACGGCATGATGCCGTACATCAACGGGTCTGGCGGCGGTTTCTTCAATTACCGCTTTGCTCAGCCCAATCAGACCGCGTTCCAGCGCTGGAGCCATGTCTACCCGGAACAGTTCTTTCCCTTCGCCTACACCACGCTGACCGATCCGTTGACGGGCAAGACGGACAGCGTGCTCGCGCGGTGCGAAGCGTCAGGGACCCGTCCCAAAATCATGGAAGTGAACGATTCCAACAGCTATTGGTTTAAGAGCGCGTCGTTGGCGATTACCACGCCGGATGGAACCAAGGACCTGCCTGATCCAGCGAACGTGCGATTTTATCTGCTGTCGAGTATCCCACACGGTGTGGCGTCTGGCCGTGGTCTTTGTCAGCAGTTGCAGAACCCCATCAGTCCAGGCCCCGCGCTCCGGGCGCTGTTGATGGCGTTGACTGAATGGGTGGTCTCAGGAAAAGAGCCGCCAGCAAGCCGAGTGCCCCGACTTCAGGACGGCACGCTGGTCCCACCACTGCCGCAATCGACGGTGGGATTTCCGGAGATTCCGGGAGTCAGCTATACGGGCGTGGTCAGCGTGCGGGAGCTGTACGATTATGGTCCTGAATTTGACCAGGGCATCATCAGCCATTGGCCGCCAGTGCCCACCGGGCGCGCATATCCGACGTTGGTGCCAAAGGTCACGGCGGACGGCATTGATCTGCCGGGCGTGCAGCTCCCGGGCATCGCGGTGCCGATAGGCACCTACACGGGGTGGAACTTATTGAGGACGGCGCCCAAGGATGAATGCTCGGCGATGGGGTCGTTCATTCCGTTCGCCGTCACTCGGGAGCAGCGCCTCACGACGGGTGACCCACGCCCCTCGCTGGAAGAACGGTATGGCACGCACAGCCGCTATGTCGCGGCGGTCGAAGCCGCGGCGGAACGGTTGGTGGCCGCGCGTCTGCTCTTGCCAGAAGATGCGAGCCGCTATGTCGAGGCCGCCAGGAATCGGGACTTGGGGTTACCACGATGAACGCGGGGAAACGCTTTGGTCCGAATATGCGAGGACGAATCCGCATGATCCTGAGAGCCTTGATGCTGTTGCTGCTGATCGCCGTCCAGAGAAACGTGAGCCTTGCGGCGGACGCGCCTGCCGACATGGTGCTCATTCCGGCGGGTTCGTTTCTCATGGGTGCGACGCCTGAAGAACAACAGGCGGTCCTGGCCTTTGGATGGCAAGGTCCCATGCGGGACCGTATGCAATTCTTGGCCGAACACTCCGGGCCACAACATACGGTCCATCTCGACGCATTTTATATTGATACACAAGAAGTGACCAATCAGGTGTACCGTGCGTTTGTCAGTGCCACCGGCCATCAGGCTCCGACCTTTTGGAATAGTCCCCGTCATCTCGCTGATCCGGCTCAACCGGTTGTCGGTGTTTCCTGGTCAGACGCGCAAGCCTTTTGTGCTTGGCAGGGCAAACGCTTACCCACCGAAGCCGAATGGGAAAAGGCAGCTCGTGGGACCGACGGGCGACGCTATCCTTGGGGCCAGGAGTGGGACGCCACGCGGCTCCATACCGCCGATGCCGTCGCGGGAAAACCCCTTGAGAACTTTGAGGTCTGGACCACATGGCAACGCGCGATGAATGCTGGCATGGACACGGCGCGACCGGCGACGGTCAGTTCCTATCCACGCGGCGCTAGTCCGTATGGGGTCTTCGATATGGCAGGCAACGTCTGGGAATGGGTGGCGGATTGGTATGAGCCAGAATATTACGCGACGTCACCGCCTCGGAACCCCACCGGGCCAGCGACTGGGGAGGCCAAAGTGCTGCGTGGGGGAGGCTGGGATGTTCCGAAGACGATCCCCGTGACCTGGCTCCGCGAACATTTCCTGCCTCCGGAATTCGCGGGCAGTCCGGTGACTGGCTTTCGCTGCGCCGCGACCACACCACCGGGGTGGCGTACCGTGCAGTGGCCGTAGCCACTACCAACAAGCGTTAGCCTAACCCTCACAGGGGCTGCGCTGCTGGATGAAAAGCTAGGACTGCCCGCTCGCAGTCTCTTTCTTTGGTAACAAAACTAGGCGGAACTCCCCAAAATCCTTGCCTAGAATCAGCTTCATCGGCACAACGGAAATAGCCAGACCCAGGACGAACGCAATAGGGGAAACGACGATCCGTATGGTGTTTGGAGAGGCTCCCACCAAGCCTAAAATCAGCCCGAGGACTCCACCCAGGATAGCTCCCGCAATAAATCCGCCTACAAGAGCCACCACGTTACGCCAAAAGAGTGTCCACCAGACTGTAACCGTTCGTCCCCAAGTCACTTCCAGTTCCAATGCCTCCCTCATTTACTGCTTCACCAACGGTATTGACCGCCGCTCAATAGGCAGGATGTTCTGACAAGGGATAATTTCCACCAACCAAAAAAACTGCTTGCAATATCGACTAGTTGCATTCTTTGTGTCAAGCCTTGGTCCCTTTCCCCGCATTGTGTGTATGCCACTACCCGCACCAAATTGACCTCGTCCTCCGCCTGGACGAGAATGAGGCCACGAAGAGCAAAACCAGGAGCGTCACGATGAAGACCTGTTATCAGTGCCAGCGGGAAGTTCTCATTCAGGATCGGGTGGGACGGCGAGATACGTGTCCAGGGTGCGGAGTGGACCTGCGCTGCTGTCGCAACTGCACTTTCTACGATCCGCATTATGCGAGTGCGTGTCGTGAACCACACAGCGACACGGTCCTGAATAAGGAAGCCGGGAACTTTTGCGACTTCTTTTCCTTCATTGAACGCCAGGCCCAGCCGTCTGTCGCTGCGCCTCCTGAAACCGCCGCGCCCTCGGCTCGGGCGCGGCTTGAGGCGTTGTTCAAAAAGAAATCGTAAGGCCCAGTTGTTCGTTGTCAGTTGTCAACGCTTAACTCTTCACTCGGCATTCTTCATTCTCCGACGTCCTCGCGGCGTGCACGTAGAACCGTTCAATATACTCTTTGACCATGCGCCGCGCCGAGAACTGTGGCGCGAGAGAGGCAATTGAGGATTTGACCACACGCATCCAGCCGCGTGGGACATCATCCGCATCACGTTGATAGAACAGCGGCACGATCTCCGTCTCAAGCAGGGTATAGAGGAGGTCCGCGTCGTGGACATCGCGGTTCTCAATCTCCTCCAATGGGTTCGTTGGGCCAATCGTCCACCCGTTGCTCCCATTATATCCTTCCCACCACCAGCCATCGGAAATGCTCAGATTCGGCACGCCGTTGAGCGCGGCCTTTTGCCCGCTGGTCCCACTGGCCTCCAACGGCGGAATGGGATTGTTGAGCCACACATCAACGCCGCGGATCAAGAATTTCGCGACCCGAATATCGTAGTCCTCGACAAAGACGATTTGCCCGCCGAGTCCGTACTCTTTGGCTAAGGTGTAGACTTGATGGATGAGGTGCTTGCCTGGTTCATCGGCTGGGTGAGCTTTGCCAGCGAAAACGACCTGCACTGGTTTCCAACGGTCTTGCAAGATCGTTTGTAAGCGGGCCAAGTTCTGCAACAGCAGGGTGGCTCGTTTATAGGTGGCAAAGCGGCGCGCAAAGCCGATGGTCAACGCTTCAGGGTCAAGTAACGCGCCACTCGCCAGCACCTGTACGGGGTCGCGACGTTCTTCGCGCCACAACTTTCGCGCGCGTTCCCGAATGAAGTGCATGAGTTGATATTTGAGCCGCAAGCGCGCCCACCACAACTCTTGATCGGGGATGTCGTGAATCTTCAACCAGATCGCTGGATTATCGTGCTGCTTCTGCCACTCCGGGCCCAAATAGCGGTCGTACAGGCGGTGTAAATCCGGATCGAGCCACGTTGGGGTATGGACGCCGTTGGTGATCGACGAAATCGGGACCTGCTCAGGGGTACGGTCTGGCCACAAATGCCGCCACATGCGGCGGGAAACCTCACCATGTGTTTTGCTCACGCCATTGCGATGGCCCGCCATCTGGAGAGCGAGAACGGTCATGTGGAAGACCTCGCCCCAGGATTCATGGTGCGCGCCGAAAGCGAGGAACCGCTCGCGATCAATTCCCAGTTGGTGCCAATAGGGATGCAGATATTTTTCCACCAGATGAAAAGGAAACGCATCGTGACCGGCGGGGACTGGAGTGTGTGTCGTGAAGACGGTCGTCCGTTGCACTTCAGTGATGGCATCCGCAAGCGGAGTCCCCGCGGCAACGAACTCGCGCAGGCGTTCAATCGTGACGAAAGCCGCGTGCCCCTCGTTGAGATGCCAGACCTTGGGCGTGATCCCAAGCGCGCGCAGGACACGCACTCCACCAATCCCCAGGACGATTTCTTGTAAAATCCGGGCTTCTTGATCTCCACCGTAGAGCCGAGCCGACAATTCTCGATCCCACGGCGCATTTTCTTCAACATCGGTGTCCATCAAATAGAGCACCGCGCGCCCGACTCGGACATGCCACACCGTCACATGAATCTGCCGGTCTCCTACTGGCACCGCGACGAGGGACCGCCGCCCCTCTGGGGTGAGGGCGGGGGAGAGTGGCGCCTCGGCGCGCGCCAAATACTCATACACGGCTTCTTGGCGACCATCAGCCGAGAGGCGTTGATGAAAGTATCCCTGCGGGTACATGAAACCCACGCCCACCAACGAGAGGCCAAGATCACTCGCTTCCTTACAATGGTCTCCGGCGAGAACGCCAAGCCCTCCACCGTAGATGGGCAATGAGTTGTGAATGCCAAATTCGGCGGAGAAATAGGCAACCGGAACATCCACCAAGGAGGGGACCGATTGTGCGAGCCAAGTGTCGCGGGTGGATAAGTCGGCGTCAAAGGCCATGATGACGCCATCATAGCGGCGGAGAAACGCCGGATCGTGGGCCAAGGCCGCAAGCTGTTCCGGTTTGATGTCCCAGAGCAGCTTGACGGGATTGTGTTGGGTCATGGCCCACAGCGCCCGGTCAATAGCGCCAAAGAGGGCTTCGGCTTCAGGGTGCCAGCTCCACCATAGGTTGCGGGCAAGATCGTTCAGTCGCTGAATCCGTTGGGGCAGCGACGGCATCGCCAAATCCATGAACGGGGTTCCTCCTCCACGGGATAGGTCTTGAAAAGTCGCGATCACTCGCGAAGCTACCTTAACGTAGAATGCGAGGGCTGTCTTGCGCGGAAACCCTACTTCCCCTTCGACAATGCGGGCAGTATATAAAGGGCGGTTTTTTGACTGTTGCAATCTCAACCACGCAATTGTTCACATTGTTCACGATGATGGAAGGAGACCGTACTATGGAAGCACAAGAACGACAACCGATTCCGCGCATTGGCGACCTCGCGCCAGAGTTCAAGGCCATGAGCACTCATGGTGAGATTACGCTTTCGCAATACACGAAAGCCGGGAAATGGGTCTTATTGTTTTCCCACCCGGCGGATTTTACCCCGGTGTGCACGACGGAGTTCATTGAATTCTCTCGGCTGAATCCCGAATTCGAGAAACGCAACGTGCAACTTGTCGGGCTGTCCGTCGATAGTATCTTCGCGCATTTAGGCTGGGAGCAAAATATCGAGAAAAATTTTGGGCAAAGGATTCCCTTCCCAGTGATCGCGGACCGCAGTATGGCGGTGGCCTCTTTGTATGGGTTGATCCATCCTGGAGCGAGCGACACCGCCACCGTCCGCGCGGTGTTTCTGATTGATCCCAATGGCAAAGTCCGCTTCTTGATTTACTATCCGTTGAGCATGGGACGCAACACGCAAGAAATTTTACGGGCCGTTGATGCCGCCCAAGCTGCGGACAAACACGCCATCGCCACCCCGGTCAACTGGGTGCCAGGGGAGGACGTGATCGTGCCGCCACCCGCGAACGAGACGGCTCTGCGCGAACGTATCGAGATGGGCAAGCGTGGTGAGGTGACGCAGACGGATTGGTATTTCTCGAAGAAGAAGATTGAGTGAGGGGGAGCCAGAGAGTGCGTGTAGGGATAGGTTTTCACCACGAAAAGAGCAGAGTCGTCATTCCCGCGAAGGCGGGAATCCAATCATCCCGCATGATACAGGATACAGCGCCTGGACGCCCGCCTTCACGGGCACGACGGGCCGGGGAACCCTAGCTGCGGCAACGAGAAGAACCGACCCTCCAAAAGCCGAGGAATGAACCCCGGCTTCTTGGAGGCGCTTCGCGGTTAGAATCCTTCGAGCTGCGCGATGCGTTCGCGATGAAACGCGACATCGCCAAAAGCGAACTCATTCCATTTCGCCCGTTTGAACCAAAAATGCATGTCGTGCTCCCAAGTGAAGCCGATACCTCCGTGCATTTGGACCGCACGGTTGGTCGTGCGGGAGTAGACCTCGGACAGCCGGGCCTTGGCTAACGACGCTGCCCGCGACGCGTCACGGGGGAGCGCATCGAAGGCATGCGCAGCGTACCACACGAGCGCTCGTGCCGGTTCAATATCGCTCGCCATGTCCGCGGCGAGATGTTTCAATGCCTGGAAAGACGCAATCGGTCGATTAAACTGCGTCCGTACCTTGGTGTAGTCCACCGCCATTTCCAGGGATTTTTGCGCTCCACCCAGACTATCGGCGGCGAGGGCAACGGCGGCGGCATCCAGGAGCCGAGCCATGATTTTCCATCCTTCGCCTTCCGTACCAAGAAGGGCACTCTTTGTGACCACAACATTGCTGAACTCGACTTCGTATACTCGTCGGGTTTGGTCAAAAATGTCGAGCGACTTTATCGAGAGACCGGGTGTGGCGCGATCAATGAGTAATAAGCTGATTCCTTCCTCGCCACGACCACTGGTGCGTACCGCGGTCAGCAGAACATCAGCCACCGCGGCAAAGGGGACGAAGAGCTTTGTCCCGGACACCAGATATCCGTCGCGCGTTTTTTTCGCTTTGAGGGTCATCCCGGCGGCGTCGATCCGATCTGTGTCTTCCAGAAAAGCAAAGGTGCCGATCGCTTCACCGGAAGCAAGACGAGGAAGCCAGGTCTTCTTTTGGGCCGATGACCCACCGTGCATCAGGGCCAGGGTAACGAGAACCGATGAAAAGATGAAAGGCCCAGGCACCACCGCTCGTCCCATCTCTTCCAGTAAGAGAGCCATATCAAGCATGGAGAGTCCCAAGCCGCCATGTGCTTCGGGAACGAGGAGCCCGGTCCAGCCTTGCTCCGCCATTTTGCGATGCAGCTCACGCGAGAACCCATCCGGCTCGGTATAGAGAGCCCGGACGAATGTCGAAGGGCACTCCCGCGCGAGGAAGTCCCGCGCCGACCGTTGCAACATTTCCTGTTCTTCCGACAAACCAAAATCCATGGAATTCCTCGAAGGCATGAGACGTAAAGCGTAAAACGTAATGAACACCCCAACCTTCCCCCTTACGGTTTGCGCTTTACGTTTTACGTTCCTCACCCCGATTTCGGCATGCCCAGGCCGCGTTCACTAATGATGTTCTTCTGAATCTGCGAGGTGCCACCGCCGATCACCAACCCCAGAGTGAACATGAACTCGTAGGCCCAGGTGCCGTTGTCGATGACCCGGACGGCACCTTTTTTCAACGGGGCATAGGAATTCATGATTTCCAGCGCGAGGGCGCAGATGTCATGATTCAATTCCGTTCCCACGAGTTTATTGACCATCGCGCCGATACCAGGAGAACGACCGTGCATGACATCGGTCAACTGGCGGTATGAGTGGTACTTCATCGCCTCGACCCGGGTCAGCAAGTCGGACAGTTTCTGCCGCATGAGCGGGTCTTCCGCGGCGGGTTTGCCGTACCGTTGATGGGACCGCGCGAGACGAATGAGATTTTGCATCATCAGTTGCGTGCGCGTGGTCGAACCTAACATGTTGCGTTCGTGAAAGAGCGTGGCGTTGGCGACCATCCACCCTTGATGCAATTCACCCACCAAGTTCGCGCGTGGTACACGGGCGTTATCGAAAAAGACCTCATTGAATCCGGCGTCCCCTGTCATCTGCACCAAGGGACGGACCGTGATGCCCGGGGTCCGCATATCGATCAAAATATAAGAGATGCCCCGATGCTTCGGGGCATCCGGGTCCGTGCGCACTAGGCAAAACATCCAGTCGGAAAACTGCGCGTTGGAAGTCCAGACCTTTTGCCCATTGACCACGAACTCATCACCGACCAGCTCAGCGCGGGTGGTGAGCGAGGCGAGATCGGACCCGGAACCGGGCTCGGAATAGCCCTGGCACCAGATTTCGTCAGCAGTGAGGACTTTCGGCAAGTACCGCCGTTTTTGTTCCTCGGTGCCGCATTGAATCAAGGTCGGACCTAACATGGTCAGACCCGACGCCCCGACGAGCCCCGGCGCTCGTGCGAGCGTGAGTTCTTCATTCACGATCGTTTGCCGCATGACATCCGCATCCTGGCCGCCGTATTCCTTGGGCCAGTTCATGGCGACATAGCCAGCGTCGAACAGCTTGTGTTGCCAGTCCTTGGAGCGTTTGACCCGTTCCGGATCGTGCGGCATGAGGTCACTAATGGCTTTGTCCTTCTTGGGCAGGTTTTTCTTGAGCCAGGCCCGGACCTCCTTGCGAAACGTCTCATCCTCTTTGCTATAGGTCAAATCCATCGCAGCCTCCGCCGTCAATAGTTGTCATCCGTTACCTTACTTTCTACATGGAACGTTCACCAGAACCGCCCTACCTCTATGCCCGCTGGTGCGACATTGTCAACCAGCAAATGGGAGCAGAGGAACCCGCACGATATTGCTGATGCGTTCATACGTTGGCGCGGTACCCGGTTGTTCTTTCATGCCTTTGAGCGAGACCTGACAACAGGCTTCTTTCGCGGCGAGCGCTTGCCAATCGATACCCGCATCGGCGGGGATGTCTAAATCCACGGCGACGGAATCATTCGACAGCAAGAACTCGGATAGGGCCCCGGCAATTTTGACGCTGGGCTCAAGAGGAGACACGACGACAGTCTTGTAGGGGAGGGGGAGCGTCACTCCTGGTTCAAGGTCATAGTAAAGAGTGACGCGCAAGGTCTGCGCGTCGAGTCGTGAGAGGGTGACGTTCGTAATCTTTACTAAGGATTTACTCGATTCTGGTGGGGAGGCACAGGCAAAGAAAAACGAGAAAAGTGCAGTTATGCTGTATCGGATCAGGAGTGTTGTTCGTAGGAGGTGCGACATGGAACAAGACTCTGCACGGCACGCATACAACTGGCGAGGGTGGTGCTTTGTCAGGTTCCCTCTTCTGGTAGTCAGGCCCTGAGTCTGTCAGTTGCTCCGTGTTCGCTGGGCTTATGGAGGTCAAGAATGAACAGGACAGCCTCTTGGTTCTCTTCTATGTCATTGTGAGTGACAGGGACTCTTATCGACACTATTGGGGTTGCTCCTCTTCGATGCCTTGGGAACCATCCTCTCCTCCCTCTTGTGGTTGGCCTGCGGGGGGCGTCGTTCCTCCTGGCAACCCCCTTCGTGTAGTGGGGTCAGGAACGCCTGGTATCGGCATGGGCTTCGCTTTTTTCATACGCTCAGGTGTCCAATAGGAAGGATCTGGCGAATCTTGTTGTGATGTGGAAGGAGCACTTTCCTCACGCACTGGGGTATTCTCCGTGTGAAGAGACTGAGAGCGGCTTGTGGAAGACTGACACGCAGGAAGGATGAGAAGACTTTTCACGACAAGCACGCCGACGACGGAGGTTCTCAAGGCCTGTGATTTCATCATGGGTCTCCTTCACGCTCATTATAGGGTGGCACAGGAGGAAAAAAAGGAGGAGGGAGATATTTCCCTCCTCCCTCCTCTAAAAATACTCTTCCGAATCATCCTTGGCTTCGGAAAAGTAGGCTAAGGCTATTGACGCCTAAGTTACTCTACTAGTTGTTGTTGGCATGCGCCAAACATAAGCGTATCACATCTTCAGACTCATTGAGATCGGTAGTGCTGGATCTGAATGGAGGCGAAGTCATTTCTTGCCAGAAAGTTCCACTTGTGGTGGTTGGAGGCGTTTGAGGATTAGTGTTGGGGCTGCACCTCACCAAGCAACGCTTGTGGCTATTGACGCCATTCACCCAGTTGGTTCCGGGATCCGTCGCGAAGTTTGAGCCGTCGGTATCGACAGTTTCAGCCAATCCGCCTGTCCAACCCAAAATCCAAGGGCCGCCGCTTGATCCGCCGGTTAAATCGCTGCCGATGATTTTAGAAATCTGATTGCCAGCAATAAAATCATGGGTATACCACTCGGTCGACGCCGTCGTCTGGAGAGTTCTGCCGGTGAACGGCGCGGCTGCCGGATAGCCAAATGTCCGTTCGGCCTGACTAGAAGCAAGGTTCCAGGCGCGTCCCAACGTTCCAGTGACATTGCCGATTTTATTGGGTATTTTTGTTCCCACGGTCGCTGTGACTAAACAAGCATAATCGTAATCTGGATCTCCGGAGAAGTGCCAGGGACCTGATACCCAGCTTATAACGACCGACCAGCAGCCTCTCATTGAATCTGCGACGACATTAAAACTTGGGCAAAATAGCTGGTTATCCGCGAAAGTTTGGTCCCCATCCGAGCTGCAATGTCCTGCGGTAATCAAGGTGCTTCTCCCGATTACTGAAGCAGAACAAGTGAAATCTTGACCATTGAGTGTGAAGAATAATTTTCCAACGGTCGATTTGGGATAGGCGGTAATCGGACTGGCCTCTCTCCACCGCTGAAACGGACCGTAGGGGCCGCTGAGGGGGTTGGTGGGTTTCGTGCCATGCATCGGTTGAAGCAGATCGCCAGGAGCAGCGCTCTCGGAAGAAAGCGCGTCTTGAGAAGAGAGTGTGCGTGCTGTGGGGCTGCAGTTGCTGGCGTTAGGACGACAGCCTGGGACATATCCTGGCACTGCAAGTTCGTTGCCTTCTTGGCTAGCCGGGGGAAAAGCCAAAGAAAGTGAGGTGACATTGACCGTGGGGGTAGGCATGGGTTTGGCGTTAGCCATTCGTTCCGGCGTCCAGTAAGACGCAGCCGCCTGCGCCTGGCCAGCCGTTCCTTCCGAAACAGGACCGTCCTGCGCTTGCACGTTCGTGATGGTTACGACGGACCATAACCCTACGCCGATGATAGCTTTGGAATATCTCATAATTACAGAGCTCCTTAATGAGTGT
Source organism: Deltaproteobacteria bacterium (assembly GCA_009692435.1). Lineage (GTDB taxonomy): Bacteria > Desulfobacterota > Binatia > Bin18 > Bin18 > JABFSC01. Next base: position 29,901 of record SHZE01000021.1, read on the forward strand.
TTATAGACAGCAAATCGACAAGAGTTTGTTCTCGTATGGAAGGCGGTGGGGCACGCGCCGCAGCAGAACTATTCCTGGACAGGGGCTGGTTTTCCCAGCGAGCAGGGGATAGGATTATCTAACTCTCTCTTCTTAAAGAATTGTTTCACGAACAGATAGGCGAAAGCAAATGTAATGTGTTGAAGTACGGGCTTGAGGGAGTAAATGGCAGGGTGAAAAACGAACTATTAGAGATCGAAATCGATTTTTTGCCCGGTTCGATTCACTTGGCGGATGAAAACCGTATCGTGAGGTAATCGACCTGTCGATTTCGCCGAAGCGTTTGAACTGCTTCATCTTCATTCCGATAGGAAGAATAATACTTTGTCAGGAGTTACGCGTAAGGGCAAAAAATAGCATTTTAGGGCAATGCTTACCAAGAAGCAGTACGTCGAGTACCTGATCAGCACGCCCAAGAATTGTACGTGCACGTATTTGGCGGACCACTTGGAGGACGTGAGCCAGGATGTGGTC
>SHZE01000104.1 GCA_009692435.1 Deltaproteobacteria bacterium
TGCTGATGACTTCCTTTAGACGGGTTTTTTCTTCTTTTGTCAGTGTGACAATGGAACGCTTGGCGGGCATCTTGTTCTCCTCAAGAGTGTTGCTCACCTTCAGAGAATTAGCAATATACTACAATTTAGTTAATACGTGCCACTAGTGCGGCCTTTAAGGGCTTCCCGAAGAGCGGCGCGTTCGCGATGGCCTGTCACGGAAAATCGGGCTTAGCCGAGAGTATGGCAAGAGAACTCATGCCACAGGGCATCCATGTCACGCACGTGCCGATTGACGCGGCGATTGGCTGGACCCAGGAGGACGGCACCCGCTGGCATCGTCTGGCCGGCACAACGGTGGACGACAACATGGCGGATCCAGCACGCATTGCGGAGACCTGCCTGCAACTCCACCGGCAACACCGCTCGACCTGGGCCTTCGAGGTCGTCCTGCGGCCATGGGCTGAGAAGTGGTAAAGATGGCGTTTGTCCCCGATAATCGTACTCTTGAAAGGAGATCATTCACGATGAGACAGACCATGAAAGCACTCTTTGTTGTTCCCGGTTCCGAGGGCGGAGTGTATGAGTTCCGCGAGATTCCCGTACCAACGCCAGGGCCGGGTGAGGTCCTCGTGGCCGTGCGTGCGGCAGGGACCAATCGCGGCGAGTTGCTCGCACGCCCACTCTTGCGGTCTGATAATCCAGCGCTCAAACCGATGCGTACGGGCATTGAATTCGCCGGTGAAATTGTCGCGCTCGGTCAGGGAGTGAGCGGATGGACACCAGGAGAGCGCATCATGGCGCGCGGCACCGGATACGCTGAATACGCAGTAGTGTCTTACCGCGCGCTCATGCGGATTCCTGGCAGTATGTCTTGGGCTGAGGCTGCCGCCGTTCCGAACGTCTTTGTCACCGCGCACGATGCCATCGTCAGTGCTGCCGCGGTCAAGGTGGGCGAGTCCGTGCTCGTCACTGCTGGGGCATCGGGAGTCGGTACGGCGGCGATTCAGATTGCGCGTGTTCTCGGTGCGCAGCCGGTGATGGCAACGACGAGGTCGGCAGCCAAAGGCGATACGCTACGGGCGCTGGGCGCACATGAGATTATCGACACCAGTCGAGCAGGGTGGGTGGAAGCCGTTCTGGCCGCGACAGGACAGCGTGGCGTTGACGCCATCATCGACCAAGTCGGCGGACCGATGCTCGCTGATAATATCCGGGTGTTGGCAATCCAAGGACGGCTGGTGAGCGTCGGGCGCAACGCGGGTCAGGTTGGCGACTGTAACCTCGACGAGATCGCGCGCAAACGTGCGAGCATCATCGGTGTCACCTTTCGCACGCGCACGGTGGAAGAGGGGCTCGTTTGCAGTGAACGTTTTGCCGCCGACATGCTAGGTGCTTTTACCGGAGGGACGCTCAAACCGGTGCTCGACCGCACGTTCCCGTTCGAGCAGATCGCCGACGCGCACGCGTACATGCTGAGCGATACCCAAATCGGGAAGATCGTGGTGACCATGCGACCGTCGTAGCAGCTTTCGTCTGTGAGAAGAGCGACGGCGTCATGCCCGCGCAGGCGAGAATCCAGCAACCCCGCACGATACGGGACAAGCGCCTGGATGCCCGCCTGCGCGGGCATGACGGACCGGAGAAACTAAGCCTGATCTCCCCACTGGTGATTCTCCCTTTTCTCCCATACATACGACGGCTGTGGCGGGAGCAGTGTGTCCCGAAGCTGTCATCAGCATAGCGACGAACACCCTAGTCGAGATCGAAGTTGGACGCGCTGTCGTAGGTCGCTCCCCAGCACAATAGTTCTACGAGGACTGGGATCAGGGCAATGCCCTTCTCGGTCAGCGTATAGACGATCTGTCGCTTGTTTTCGGGATCCTGCTGCTTGGAAATAATGCCGCAGCCCTCAAGTCGCTTGAGCCGATCCGTCAAAATGTTCGTCGCGATACCTTCGGGCGAGGCGAGGAACTCTTTGAAATAGCGCTTCCTCCCGAAGACCATGTCACGCACGATCAGCAGGCTCTACTTGTCTCCCAGCAAATCCAGGGAGCAACTAATTGGGCAGCCGGAGCGTCGTGTATTTGTGTTGAGCGCCATCGCCTCAGCCTTTTACATGAATCACTTGCATTAGACTTTATCTGCAATAAGGATTCTGGCCCCCGTTTCCTGGGATTTTTGGCTGTCAATCGTTATTCCGAATAAAGTCTATTATGGAAGACAAAGTGGGCCATTTCGGGTCAAGTCGTGCTACCGGGGAACAGTTTCATGGACGAGGGTTTTGGGCAATTTTTCATTGCATAGCAGAAGCCTGAGCCGCGATCGGATAGGAGTTCGTCGTTGGCATACAAGCAAGTGCGACTGTATGCGACTGAGGCCCAAAGAAGAAAATGATACATCTTCCCCTATTATTCTGCGTACAGTGGTATATCAAGAAAAAAGGTGTGGACCTGCGATTGTTAGATAAACAAACAGTGACTAATTACTAGAGTAAAGACTTTCCCCCCTTTCTTTGATTCCTTTTCTTATCTCGCTACGGGTGACAAGGAAAGAAGAAGTCGGCACTTTGACTCTTAAGCACTCCACCAGAGAAGGAGCAGACACTATGCAATGTACAGTGATTGTCCGACCCGAATCCGCTACGCACTTTGTCGCTTGCCCCTTAGGGCTGCCGCAGTTGGAGAGTAGTGCCCCGACGGCAGCCGAGGCGGTGGAGCAGGTCAAACAGAAACTCTCGCTGTTGTTGAAAGGTGCGGAAGTGGTGGAGATCAGTATCCCAACCGGCAATCCGTGGCTGGATACGTTTGGGCGTTCGACTAATGATCCGCAGTTCGACGAATATCTGGCGGAACTACAACGATACCGCAAGGAGCAAGAGGCGGAATGATTCGCTTTCTGCTTGACACCGATCATGTCAGCTTACAGGAACGTGGACACCTATCGTTACTTACCCGACTGCGGGCACAGCCACCAGAAGCACTGAGCGTCAGTATTATCACAGTGCAGGAAGCTGTGCGGGGACGGTTAGCGTTGCTGAGCCGTCAGCTTCCTCCTGACCAACTCCTCCTGGCCTACGCCAAGCTTCAGCAGACGGTGCAGTTCTTTAGTACGGTGCACGTTCTCGCTTTTGATCATCGCTGTCTGGAGCAGTATGAAGCTCTTCGTTCTCAGGGCGTACGCATCGGTACGCTCGATCTGCGTATCGCCGCCACCGCCTTGGTCCACAATCTCACCGTGGTGACACGTAATACCAAAGACTTTGCGCGCGTCCCCGGCCTCCAGATGGAAGACTGGGCAGAGGGCTGATCATATAGGCATTATAGTTCTACCCCGTGCTTATCCGACCACCGTGATGCAGACCTTCTTTGGACTTTCTCTTTACGAGTGCCAGCAGCGAAAGAGTCAGAGGCAGACAATGATGGATAATATTGCAACGTCCCCTATCCCCATGACGAAATTGGGGGCGCTAAGAAGGGGAGGTGCAACGTTTCTCCAGCTCGCGTAGGAAGCGTTGCCTAGAGCGAGTATCTTGCTGAATCTGCCGAACCTTGTCGAGATCGAAGTTGGACGCGCTGTCGTAGGTCGCTCCCCAGCACAATAGTTCTACGAGGACTGGGATCAGGGCAATGCCCTTCTCGGTCAACGTATAGACGATCTGTCGCTTGTTCTCGGGATCCAGCAGCTTGGAGATAATGCCGCAGTCCTCAAGTCGCTTGAGCCGATCCGTCAAGATGTTCGTCGCGATGCCTTCGGGCGAGGCGAGGAACTCTTTGAAATAGCGCTTCCTCCCGAAGACCATGTCACGCACGATCAGCAGGCTCCACTTGTCTCCTAGCAAATCCAGGGAGCAACTAATTGGGCAGCCGGAGCGTCGTTGATCTGCATTAACCCTCATGACTTCTTCTCCATACTCTAGCCACTTGCAGTATGCAATGAGTTGAAGCACTACCTCACTGATGCTCCGATGGCCGAAAGATGCTGAATTCTTACGTCCTTGAAGTCAGCCACAGATGTAGACGGGATTCGAGAAGCAGACCTTTCCGTGCGCCTACGTCGAACGGCACGAGGTACCGGTGAATCAGTCCGCAGCGCTAAATCAGTCCACATGACATTGGTACACTTCGTAACCGAGAGTGAGAAATCCCCCCTAGCCCCCCTTTGACAAAGGGGGCCGCGCGGAGCGCGGGGGGATTTTGCTCGGCACTGTGCCAACGTCGTGTGGCTCGATTTAGTTGGCAGCTCGGGTTTGTAGTGGGAGAGCGAAGAGTGTGGTGGCGATACCGCCAGCGAGGACGAGCCACCAGATGCGGTCGAACCCAGCGACGAGGTCCTCGGTTCCGGTGGCTGTTCCCAGGAGGGTGATCGTCAGGGCGACACCCAGCGATCCACCGAACTGACGGACCGCCTGGACCGTCGCTCCCCCGACGCCGACCCGGTTGGCCGGAAGCGCCTGGACCGCCACGCTGGTGGCTTGGGGAAACACCAGCGCAATCGCGAACGCAGACAGAACAAGCGGCACGGCGAAATCGACCAGATAGTTGACTTCCGCGGTAAGGAATACCACTCGGTAGAGCCCGCTGGCCGCGGCCACCATTCCGCCCAGAATGACGAGTGGCCGTTGCCCAATTTGTCCCGCCAGCTTGCCGAAACGGACTGCCAGAACGGCGGCGAGGGCGGGGCCGGGGGCTACCCCGAGACCGGCCTTGAGGATGGACCATTCCCAGACGTTCACTTGGTGGAGCTGACACAAACGGTAAACGTAGGCCGGGATAAGGCCATAGGCCGTTCCCGGCGTTCCCTCTGCCGGAAACGCTTTGCTTATTCCGGCCTACATTTGGGGGTTCAACAGGTCAAAATGAGAATTGCTGCTATCTGACCGATCACAGCAAGCGGTTTGCCGTACTTCCTGGATATGGCTACGCCAGCAGGACCTTTGCCGCCGCAACCGCTCTTTGGCGTGGCGGCATAGTCGCACTATGACCGGTTTTTATACGTATCCCAACCATACCTTTATTTGCGGCTCCCCTGCTCTCTGTCAGGCTCTGGCTGCCACGGGCGGTGTCCCTCAATTAAGGCCCGGTGCGCGGTAATCGCCTTCGCCATATGATCGAAAAAGGCTCGGACCCGCGCGGTGTGACGCAAATCGCTATGCGTCAACAGCCAGATCTCCCTCCCTGGCCTGATACTCCCAGGCGGCAAGCGACGGATGGTCGGTTCACGGTCTGCCAGATAACAAGGTAAAAGACCAATCCCTAAGCTGGCCTTGACCGCCTGGAACTGAAGCATCACATCATTCACCTGGTGACGGGCCGGTATCAACGGATACAGGCTTGCTTTGACCCACTCGGGCAGGACTTACGCTCAGAGGGATTAACAGGCCCCAATGGGAGGCTGTTGCAGTTCTGCGCGCAAGTAGTGACTAAACAAACTCTCGCGTAAGGCATACAGCGTCTGCCCCAGTTCTTTCGCCTTCCCCTTTAACGAGCCCCCGGCA